>JABDIP010000320.1 GCA_013003675.1 Inquilinus sp. | reverse complement strand
CCCTGGAACGGCGGATCGAGCGCGAGACCGACCAGCACGAGCGCGCCTTGCGCGAAAGCCACAAACGGCTGTTGCGGGTGATCGATGCCGTGCCGGCGATGATCAGCGCCACCACGTCGACCGGCCGCTACGCCTTCATCAATTCCTACCAGGCCAACCTGTTCGGAGTCGGGCCGGATGAAGCGTCCGGGAAGACGGCGGTCGAGCTGCTCGACAACGACTACTCGCGCAAGGCGCATACCCTCGACCTCGAGATATTCGAATCCGGCGATGCGCCGCCCAGCTTCGAAGAGATGTTCATTACCCCGAAGGGCGTACAGCGCATCTTCCTGACCACGAAGTCGCCGGTGCGAAACGATCTCGGCCGCATCACCCATGTCGTTACCGTTTCGCTCGACATCACCGACCGCAAGGAGGCCGAGGCGGCTTTGATCGAGGCCAAGGAAGGGGCGGAACTGGCCAATCGCACCAAGTCCGAGTTCCTGGCCAATATGAGCCACGAACTGCGGACTCCGCTGAACGCCATCGTCGGTTTCGCACAGGTGATCCGGTCGGAGGTCTTCGGGCCAGTCGGCCAGCCGAAATACCTTGAATACTGCCGCGATATCGAGAACAGCGGCGGCCTGCTGTGCCAGATCATCGAGGACATCCTCGACGTCTCGAAGATCGAAGCCGGCACCATCCCGATCAACGAGGACACGGTCGGGGTCGCGGCGCTGATCGAAGATGTCCGACGCCTCGCCAGCGAACGCGCCAAGCTGGCCAATATCAAGATCGAAACCCGGCTGGTGCATCCCGATGCCTGCTTGTGGGTCGACCCGTCCAAGCTCAAGCAGATCCTGCTCAATCTGCTGACCAACGCGATCAAGTTCACACCCGCCGGCGGCAAGGTGACGATCAATGCCCAGGCAGTACGCGGCGGCTTCCGCATCGTCGTTGCCGATACCGGGATCGGCATGGATGAGGAAGAGTTGAAGGTCGCGATCACGCGGTTCGGCCGGGTCGAAGGGCCGATCGCCGCCAGCCAGCCCGGCACCGGCCTGGGTCTTACACTGGCGATCGACCTAGCCAAGCTGCATGGCGGCGAAGTCGCCATTGAGAGCCGCAAGGATCACGGAACCCGGGTCACTGTCACACTACCTGCCGACCGGGTTGTCGAGGTCGTCCGGAAGAGACGAAAGATCACCGGTTGACGCCTGACAGTTAGGACCAGGCAGGGGCATGTGCATGGGCAAGTTCAAACAGTTGCTTTGGCCTCGCGATAGCCGCGGCACGGGCCGCATTGCGGACCCCGAGATACCCGATTCCGAACAGGATCTTGCCAGCGAAGGGGCGCTGAGGGCGGTCGCCAACCGCTACACCGCTCTGCTTTCTGCATCCTCGGTGGTTGGCGTCGGATGCTTCCTGTTGATCGTCGAAAACGCCGAAGTCGGGGGCCTTCGGGCCTGGCTGACGGCGGGCCTGCTCTCCGTCATGATCGTCCCGGCGCTGGCCGCCGCGCTGATCGGGTTGCCGCGGCGCGTGGCCGTCGTTCGGACATTCACAAACCGGCCGGATAGCGAGCACGAGCAGGTCATCATACGCGTCGTGATTCCGGCGCTCATTCTGACCTATTCGGCCGGGGCCGCGTGGTGGACCGGCTTTCCCGAGGCGATCGTGCATGTTGCCGTCATCGGGGCATTCACCGTCTGCATTTCGTGGATCTTCTTGATACACACGATGATCTGGCCGGAGCCCTCGATCACAAGGCGCGTGCTCGGCGTTTTTGCCGATCTGCTGCCGCTTACGATGGCACTTGCCGCCGGCGGAGAACTGCTGGCCGTTCTGTATCCAACCTATCTGTGGATCATGTTCGGCTACGGCTTTCGTTTCGGTGTCGGATTCCTGGCGCTGGCGTCGATTGTCGGCACCGCCAGCTTCGCCGTCGTCGTCACGGTGAACCCGTTCTGGCACCGGCATCTACTGCTCTCCTGCGCGCTGCTGCTGGCGCTGGTCGTCCTGCCCACCTACGTCTCGACACTGATCCGCAAGCTCAACCGTGCCAAGTCGCAGGCGGAGGAGGCAAACCGATCGAAAGGGCGCTTCCTCGCCACCATGAGCCACGAGTTGCGAACGCCATTGACCGCCATCATCGGCATGAGCGGATTGCTCAAATCGACCAAGATCGGCAAGGAACAGTTCGCGATGGTGGCAACCATCGACACGTCAGCACAGTCGTTGCTGTCGCAGATCAATGAGATTCTGGATTTCTCGAGAATCGAAGCTGGCAAGCTGGTCCTCGAGAACACCTCTTTCGATCTCCACGCCGTTCTCGGGCGGGTTTGGACGATGCTGCATGGTCAGGCCGAGCAGAAGGGGCTCAAGCTTCGGATGACGGTCGATCCGCGATTGCCGTTCATGCTTCGCGGCGACGCCCAGCGCCTGACACAGATTTTGGTCAACCTTGTCGGCAACGCGATCAAATTCACCAGCCAGGGCGAGATTGTGGTCGCGGTTCACCTGCACGGCGCCGAACGTGGCGAAACACTGTATCGGTTCGAGGTGAGTGACACCGGCATCGGCATTCCGGCCGACAAGCAGGCGGAGATTTTCGAAGGATTCTCGCAGGCGGACGACTCGATCTCCCGCCGCTTTGGCGGCACGGGCCTCGGACTTGCGATCTCCAAGCAGTTGGTCGAACTGATGGGCGGTCAGATCGGAGTGCAGAGCGCCATGGGCGTCGGTAGCGTGTTCACACTGAAGACACCGTTCGAGATTCTCGACGATACCGGCCAGCAGTCAATCGATCCCAGCACGTTGTCGGTCATGCTGATCGGGTCGGATCCGGATGTCGTCGAGCGCCTATTCCTGTGGCTTTCCGGATTGTCCATTAATCCGATGATCGTCGAGCATGTCGAAACCCTGTCGACGATACTGAGCGACCGGTCGGCGATGGCGGGCACCATCGCCGTGGTCAACGATCGTGCCGATGACCCGTTGGTCGCCGCCTTCAGCGACCGGATCGGCGAGGGCGAAACAGGCGACATGCCCTTCATCGTCGAAGTCTGCAGGCCCGCCTCGTGGATCGAGAAGATGGCGGAGTGGCCGGTCAGCCTTGCCATTTCGGCGCCGGAGGAGGAGCAGGCCCTGAACAACGCGCTGCATGCGGCCTTCTCCATTCTGGCGCCCTGGTCAGTTGTGGATGACCCATCCGGGCGCCAGACGGCAGCGGCCAATTGGGACAAGAGCACGGTCGAGTCCGGCCCCGTCCGCCAAGGTCGACGGGTGCTGCTCGCGGAGGACAACAGCACCAATCGTCTCGTCATCTCCCGGATGCTCGAGATTGCCGGATACGATGTGGTCGCGGCGGCCGATGGCGACGAGGCGCTCGACCTGCTCGCCGGCGGCGAATTCGATATCGCGCTGATGGACGTCAACATGCCGGGTACCAGCGGTCTCGATGTCGTCCGGTTGCATCGGCTGTCCGAGGTCAACGGCAGGCATTTGCCGATCGTCGCTCTCACTGCGGATGCGACCGTAGAGGCGCGGCAGCGATGTGAAGACGCCGGCATGGACGACTACCTGACCAAGCCGGTTGAGCCGAACCAGTTATTCTCGGTGATCGATCATCTGACACCGAATCCGACGAAAAGCCCAAAAGCAGAGCCAGCGGAAGACGAGACGGTGACGCCGATCTCCCGCCATCCGCGATATCAGACCATCGTCGATCCGGTCATCGATATTGGGGCTCTCGACGCGTTGCGCATTCTGGATATCGACAGCACGTTCCTCGCCGAGGTGCTGACCGAATTCCTGACCGATTCGAAATCGATCATCAGCGAGATCGAGTCGGCTTGGCGGGACAACGACGTCGCCCGCTTCAGGGATGCGGCCCACTCACTTCGCAGCAGCGCGAACCATGTTGGCGCGAAGCGCGTCGTCAGCCACATGCTGGCGCTTCGCGACATCGAACGCGAGGAGTTGGCCGAAAAGGGCGAAGACGCGGTCCGCACGCTCCAGGACGAGTTCGCGGAGGTCGAATCGGTCCTCAACAAAGAGCTGCGCGGCATCCAGAAATCGCAGCGCAGCCCCTAGACCAAGATAAAGTGAGGTCGACTCGACCTCACGTCTGAATCTTGGTCAATTTTGTTGAATTAGAGAGGATTCAGACATGAAGTCGATTCGACTTCATGTCATCCCGCTCTAGTGAACGAGTATGGCAGTCGAAGCCTGGTGCGTTGGCGCAAATGCCGACCCGGACCGATCAGGGGGCCTTGAACAGGGCGCCGAACATGGCGTAGTTCACATGCGCCGAATTGATGATCGCGTCCTGGTCGGCCCGGCTCTCGATCAATTGCACCAGATCCTTGAACTGGGCAACGTGATCCTGATCCATCTCGCTGTGCGAAGTGAGGAACGTGAAGCCCTTCGGACCGGTCATTCCGATCCGTGCGGTGGTTAGCTTCACCACGGGTGCCGCGAAGCTGACGGCGATCTCTTCCAGCACGTGCACCATGCCGAGCACGGAGGTCGGGTTGAGGTGCTCCGCTGCATAGTAGTTGAAACCGATCATCGCCTGGATAGGGACCGCCGCTGAGCTGTTGCGGACTGCTTCGCGATCGCCGTCCATGGCCTCGATATCGTTGAGGACCCAGTCCTCGTGTCCCTTTTCGTCGTCGATGTTGTGATAGAGCGCATATCGCAGAATGCGCCGATCTTCGCCACAACGGGACGCCGCTGCCGCCATGGTGGGGCAGAAATGCCAAACGACGTGATAGAGCTGCTCGAGGAATTCGAGATAGGCTCCGCGCGGCATACCCTCCGACAATATGTGGCGGACCAAAGGGAGGCTCGAGAACGCGTCCCGCGACTCGCGCGTAGCCTCAACGATCCGATCATATACCGTCATGCTGTCCTCCGGTTTTCCCTGCTACAAGCGCTGTTGCGATGCGATCCGCGTTGTCGCGTCCCGGTTTCGGTCAAGGCGTTTGGACCCGTGCCCGTTGACGGTCCTGGGCGCCGACCAACCTCTCCATCTTTCGAATGTCGGTCCTCGAGAGGGCCAGCGCGGTGTCGACCCATATGTCCGCGACATCCTGCAACTCTTTGAGGGTCAGCGGGTTGATCTGCTGGCGCGAACTCAAGATCGCGCGATGCGCATTGTGGCGGCCGGCATTCTTGGCGACGTAGTCGTAGAACGCCTCTTCACCTTTGCCGTCTTCCGCCAGCACGTCGATAATTCCCAGTTTATGAAGCTCCTCGGCTTCATAGATGCGGCCGCTCATGACCATGCTATGGGCGATTGCCGGGCTCGCGCGACGCGCCAGGAAGCTGTAGGCACCCATCCCCGGGAACAGATTGAATAGGATTTCCGGAAGTCCAAACCGCGCGCGTTTCTCCGCGACGATCAGGTTGCTTGAAAGGGCGGCCTCGAAACCGCCGCCGAGCGCATCACCCTGAATGATCACGGCGGTCAAGATCGGCAGATTCAGGCTGACCCAGTTGGTGTGCAGTTCGTGGACCGACCGGTAGGCGTAATGCTCCAGACCCTCGCGATCATTCCTGCGGACCAGATCTACGATCAGTCTGAGGTCGCCACCAAGATTCCAGACACCTGGCATCCGCGACCGCCAGGCCAGGTATTTCAGTGGTGCGGGGGCAGATCGACGGGCCTCGAAGGTCGCCCTGACGATGGTGTGAACACGGCCGATGTCGCGGATAACGGCAGGACTAAAACAAGGCCTTGCGGTGTAGTCAAAGGAGCACCAGCAGATTCCGTTCCCCGGGTCGACTTCGACGTCAGACTCTTCAAGCGGTTCCGCTAGAAAACGAGAACTCAGGTCGGCGTACCAGTCGGCTGTTCGCGAATTTTCACCGTCCTGAGGTGCCTCAAAGGTGCCCATCCGACTATCGGCACCATCCTGATGCCACGTGTCGCCTAACGTCCTGTTACGTGCCAACACCGTCAGCGTCTCGACATTCCGATCCATTCCTTAGCGCTCCACTGTCTGTGGTTCCTGTTCGATGAACCTGCGCCCACGCACATCCTGTGATTGAATTTCCCCTGCCGGCGTCGAGAGTGTCCATTCCGGATATCGTTTGTTCTCCCTTGGAACTCATCACGCAGTTACCTGCTAGGATTAACCTTACTGAATAATTCCTAGTGCGCGAAGTTTTTTTATGCCGATTGTCCTTCAACGATCTTGTTCGGTGTGGTAGCGGGGCCGGTCGGCAATCGAAAGTAGCTACGCTTTGACGAGGTAACACTAGTCGCATGATTCAAGACTCGAATGCCATGGAAAAGTGACATCGTGGGAGATCGATCGGGTTCTAAATAAAGAGCCCGACTTTTGGTTGATGTAAGCTGATTGGACTACGCGAAATACGGATGGCGGTGGACCGCTGCTCTCTGACGGGGAATCGACTCTTTGCCTTCGACAGTAGAATGACCTGTAGTTTGGTTCGCCAACTAAGATAGAACTCGGTGCCGACTAGAAAGTGTCAATTCTAAATAAAATCGTTCTACTATCTGATATGGTTAACAGATTTCATGGCTAACCATCGGATCGCAAAAGGTCATCGCTTCGCCGGTTGTGGAATTTTCTCTACCTATGAGGGAAAATTGAGAATGTTGGCTTGGCCCGGAGGACGACGGTTGTCACCATGGCGTTGGTGGCGGCCATCACGCATGTTCATTGCGAATCGGGGAGGCCGATATGGACGAAATCGACGGGCATGATGTGGAAAAGCTCCGCGGCCAGCTTCTGCGGCAGCGCGACGAATTGCGGAGGGAGGGTAAGATGGCGGCGGAGTCTCGCCGACCGGTCGAACTCGACCAGACCCGCGTCGGCAGGTTGACGCGGATGGATGCGCTGCAGGGTCAGGCGATGTCGATCGAAGCCGAGCGCCGACGGCAAGTCGAGATGCGCCGCATCGAGGCGGCGCTTGTCCGCATCGATGACGGCGAATACGGCGACTGCGTTCGTTGCGGTGAATCGATCGAGGAGGGCCGACTGAAGGCGGATCCGGCAACGCCGCTGTGCCTGGCCTGCGCCCGACTGCCCTCCGCC
>JABDIP010000309.1 GCA_013003675.1 Inquilinus sp. | reverse complement strand
GTACATTCCGACGCACGGCTAAGACCAAGCCGGCCGGGCCAATGCTAGCCCTGGATATCGATCGCGTAGCGCTCGATCACCGGATTGGCGAGCAGGGTCCGGCACATCTTTTCGACATGCGCCCGGGCCTTGTCCGGGTCGTTCTCCTCGAGGTCCAGCTCGATCAGCTTGCCCTGCCGCACCTCGCCGACGCCGTCGAAGCCGAGGCCGGAGAGGGCGTGCTCGATGGCCTTGCCCTGCGGGTCGAGCACGCCTTGCTTGAGGGTTATTTCGACCCGCGCCTTCACGCCTTCGCCTCGCTTCGCTTGGCCTTCATCTCGCGCACCTCGCCCTCGGGCAGCACGCCCAGGCGGCGGGCCACCTCGCGATAGGCTTCCTCGACGTCGCCGAGATCCTGGCGGAAGCGGTCCTTGTCGAGCCGCTCATTGGTGGTCACGTCCCACAGCCGGCAATTGTCCGGGCTGATCTCATCGGCCAGCACGATGCGCATCTCGCCGTTGTCGTTGTAGAGCCGGCCGAATTCCAGCTTGAAGTCGACGAGGCGCAATCCGACGCCGAGGAACAGCCCGGTCATGTAGTCGTTGACGCGCAGCGCCAGGGCCATGATGTCGTCGAGATCCTGCGGCGTCGCCCAGCCGAAGGCGGTGATGTGCTCCTCGGTCACCATCGGGTCGCCCAGCTCGTCGGACTTGTAATAGTACTCGACGATGGAGCGCGGGATCGGCGTGCCGTCGGGCATGTTGAACCGCTTGGCGAACGAGCCGGCGGCGATGTTGCGGACGACGACCTCGACCGGGATGATCTCCAACTCGTAGACGAGCTGCTCGCGCATGTTCAGGCGCTTCACGAAATGGGTCGGGATGCCCATCTCGGCGAGCCGGGTCATCAGGTATTCGGAGATGCGGTTGTTCAGCACTCCCTTGCCCGAGATGATCCCTTTCTTCTGGTTGTTGAATGCGGTGGCGTCGTCCTTGAAATACTGAACCAACGTGCCCGGCTCGGGCCCTTCGAACAGGACCTTCGCCTTGCCCTCGTAAATCCGCCTGCGACGGCTCATGGTACAAGACCTCTGTATCAAATAGGGAACGCCGAGGCTGGCCCGTCCGTTCCCTGAATGATTCATATAGCAGTACCCACCGCCCTCCACAATTGGCCGGCTGGTCAGCACTGCGTGATATCGCGATAGGGCGTTGCATCCGGCGGCCCGGCGGCGAAGCGCCAGATCGGCGGCGTTTCGTCGAGGCCGGGGGCCGGCAGGGCGATCAGGCTCGACGACAGGGTGCCGAACCCGTCTTCCACCGGCACGCACATCGCCGCCGCCCGGTCGCTGCTGCCCGGCGGCGGTCCGGCCGCCATCAGGGCTTCCCAGACGGACCAGTCGCCGGCTCCGGGCTCGGGTGCCGGCGCGGCGCGAAAGCGCGGCAGCCAGGCGGCGATGCGCGGGCAGGCGGGGTCGTTGCGGTCCTCGGCGGTCAGCATCGAGAAGCCCGCCGGCAACGGCCTGACCTCGACCAGCCGGCGGCCGTCGGCCCGGTTGGCCAGCCAATAGGCATCGCGATCGTCGGCGACAACCATGTTGAAGGCGCGATAGGCGCCGCCATCCAACTCGGCAAGCGCCGCCGCCGCGGCGTCGGCATCGGCGTGGTCGAGCGCCTCCAGCACCAGCTCGCCGCGGCTTCGCTTGCCGGGGGCAGGCCCCAGCGTGCCCCGCCGGTTCATGATGCCGGCGGCCAGGCCGTGATCGTTGAGGCCAAGCCAGGTGCCGCCGGCCACCTCGTCGCGGCCGGCGAGAACCTCGGGCCGGTCGGGCCAGTGGCGCGCCGGCGGCTGCCAGGGGCGGTCGATCCGCTCATCGCGGTTGGCGGCCAGCAGCAGCGGCCAATCATGGCCGGGGCGGCGGAGGACGACCAGCGTGCACATCAGCGCCGGCCCACCCGCTTGCCCGGCGTTTCGACGCCCCATTGGGGTGGTATCCCCCGGCGAATTGCGATAGCAATTAGGGTGAGAAGAGGGCGGCATCCGCCCCGACCGACACCCTGGAGACGGACCCGACCATGAGTGGTTTCGACGATCGCGAGAAGGCATTCGAACTGAAGTTCAAGCACGATCAGGACACCCTCTTTCGTATTCAGAACCGGCGCAACAAGCTGCTCGGGCAGTGGGCCGCCGAGGTGATGGGGTTGCCGGAGGGCGAGGTCGACGCCTACGTCAAGGCGGTCATCCTGTCCGAGATGGACCAGCCCGGCGACGACGATGTCCACGACAAGGTCTACGCCGATTTGCACGCCAAGGGCATCGACCTCTCCGACCACCGCCTGCGCAAGCGGATGGACGAACTGCTGCAGGTCGCCCACGACCAGGTGATGGAAGAGGACTGACCGGCCGACGACGCCAATGCCGTTCTCCGCGGCGGTCCTATCGCTTCGCCGGCAGCGCCTTCAGTTCCGCCGCCTCGCCGAACACCCGTATGAAGATGTCGTCGACATGCTTTGTGTGATAGGCGAGGTCGAATAGCGGGGCGATCTGCTCCGCCGGGAGAAACCCGGCGATTTCCTTGTCCTTCTGCAGCAGTTCCAGGAACGTGCCCTTGCCGTCCCAGACCGGCATCGCGTTACGCTGGACGGCGGCATAGGCCTTCTCGCGGCTCATCCCGGCCTGGGTCAAGGCGAGCAGCACCCGCTGCGAGAAGACCAGCCCGCCGAGCTTGTCCAGATTGGCCTTCATCGTCTTGGGATAGACGACCAGCTTGTCGACCACGCCGGCCAGCCGGGCCAGCGCGAAATCCAGCGCGATCGTCGCGTCCGGGGCGAACACCCGCTCCACCGAGGAGTGCGAGATATCGCGCTCGTGCCACAGCGTCACGTTCTCCAGCGCCGGGGGCACGGCGGCGCGCACCACGCGGGCGAGGCCGGTCAGGTTCTCGGTCAGCACCGGGTTGCGCTTGTGCGGCATCGCCGACGAGCCCTTCTGCCCCTTGGCGAAGAACTCCTCGGCCTCACGCACCTCGGTGCGCTGCAGATGGCGGATCTCGGTCGACAGGTTCTCGACCGAGGCGGCGATCAGCCCGAGCACGGCGAAGAAGGCGGCGTGGCGGTCGCGCGGGATGATCTGGGTGGAGACCGGCTCCGGCGTCAGCCCCAGCTTGTCGGCGACATAGGCTTCGACCCGGGGGTCGATGTTGGCGAAGGTGCCGACGGCGCCGGAAATGGCGCAGGTCGCCACCTCGGCCCGCGCCGCCGCCAGCCGCTCGCGGTTGCGGGCGAAGGCGGCGTAGTGGCCGGCCAGCTTCAGCCCGAACGTCGTCGGCTCGGCGTGGATGCCGTGGCTGCGGCCGATGCAGACGGTTTGCCGGTGTTCCTCCGCCCGCTTCCTCAGCGCCGCCAGCAGGGCATCGAGGTCGGCCAGCAACAGGTCGGCGGCCTGGGCCATCTGCACGGCGAGGCAGGTGTCGAGTACGTCCGACGAGGTCATGCCCTGGTGCACGAAGCGCGCCTCGGCGCCGATGCTCTCCGCCATGCTGGTCAGGAAGGCGATGACGTCGTGCCTGGTCTCGCGTTCGATCTCGTCGATCCGGTCGATGTCGAATTTCGCCCAGCGGCGGATCGCCTTGGCGGCCACCTTCGGGATCACCCCCAGATTGGCCTGGGCGTCGCAGGCATGGACCTCGATATCGAGCCAGATCCGGAAGCGGTTCTCGGCGTCCCAGATGCGGGCCATCTGCGGGCGGCTGTAGCGTGGAATCATTGAAAGCGACCTTGTCGGACTGCGTCGGGAATCGGGGCGGCGACCATATCAGCCGTCGTGTCGGGCCGGTACCGGCATCGTGACGAGGGGTGCGTCGGCCGGCACGGCATGCTTTCATAGGGTGGCGCGACCCGGATCGGCAATCCCCGGTGTCGCGCGCCCGCTAATCTGGGACGAACCGCCGCCTATCAGATGACCGACCTGACCGAATCCCGCCGCGAACTGGCCGCCGCCTTGCGCTGGGCCGTCCGGTTCGACCTGCACGAGGGCATCGACAACCATTTCAGCCTGGCGGTGTCGCCAAGCGGCGACCGCTTCCTGGTCAATCCCTATGGGTCGCACTGGTCCGAACTGCGCGCATCCGATTTGTTGCTGGTCGGGTCCGACGGTGCCGTGCTGGAAGGCGAGTTGCCGCTCGACGAGACGGCGTTCCATATCCACGGGCCGATGCATCGGGCGGTGCCGCAGGCGCGGTGTATCCTGCACACCCATATGCCTTACGCCACCGCGCTGACCTCGGTCGAAGGCGGCGAGATCGAGCCGATCAACCAGAGCGCGCTGCGATTCCACGGCCGCGTCGCCTATGACGAGACATATAACGGGCTGGTGCTCGACCGGCAGGAGGGGGAGCGGCTGTGCCGGGTGCTCGGCAACCGCTCGGTGCTGTTCCTTGCCAATCACGGCGTCGTCGTCGTCGGTGCGACGGTGGCCGAGGCGTTCGACGCGCTCTACTTCCTGGAACGGGTCTGCCGCAACCAGGTGCTGGCGATGGCCACGGGCCTGCCGCTGAAGCGGGTGCCGGAAGCGGTGGTGGAAAAGACGGCGGCGCAGATGGCCTATGCGCCGGAGGCCGCGGCGACGCATTTCGCCGCCCTGCGACGAATCCTCGAGCGCGAGTCGCCCGACTATCTCCAGTAAACCGAAAGTTGCCGGCGCCTGTGATATGTCAATTAAAGCACGGAATAGAAAAAGGGTGGTCCGAAGACCACCCTTTTCCAGGAGTACGTTTGCAATGCGGGCCGCTCTAACTTCGACCGGACCTTGTCCGTGCTGCCGCGTCGCAGGTTTTTCCAGCCAGGACCACGAAGCGGCATCATTGTCTTTGACAAGACTGTAGATGGGGATGGCGTATTCCGCGATCAAGCAAAAAATGCACGACGCCCCGGTTTCGTTCGATCGAGTGCGTCGTCCTCTAAAAACAACGCCAGAACAGTAGGTTATATTGGGGAGGCAGCGGCGTGGCGCAACCGGATGCGGGCGAAGGGCTGAATTTTTCCAGCGATGGGCGGGCCCGATGCTGGTGGTGCGGCGACGATCCGCTCTACCGCGACTATCACGACCGGGAATGGGGCCGGCCGGTCACCGACGACCGGCGCCTGTTCGAGAAGATCTGCCTGGAGGGGTTCCAGGCCGGGCTGAGCTGGTTGACGATCCTGCGCAAGCGGGAGAATTTCCGCCGCGCCTTCGCCGGCTTCGACATCGGGCGGGTTGCCGCCTTCGGCCCCGACGATGTCGAACGCCTGCTGGGGGATGCCGGCATCGTCCGTCATCGCGGCAAGATCGAATCGACCGTCAACAACGCCGACCGGGCGCTCGATCTGGTCGCGGAGTACGGGTCTCTGGCGGCCTATTTCTGGCGCCACGAGCCGGCGCCGGCGAGCCGTCCGCCGACGCTCGACCGGGCGACTCTCGGCACGCTGGGCAAAACTCCGGAATCGACGGCCCTCGGCAGGGATCTGAAACGCCGCGGCTGGACCTTTGTCGGCCCGACCACCGTCTATGCCTTCATGCAGGCGATGGGCCTGGTCAACGACCATCTGGAAGGCTGCGGCATTCGCCCTGAGGCCGAGGCGGAACGGGCGGCCCTGTCCCGTCCCGGCGCCACGGTCAGGTGATCTCGAACCGCTCCAGCACGTTGGCCAGATCCTCGCCGAAGGAGGGGCCGCGGCGGATGACACCGGCCCCCATCGGCAGGGCCGTCAGGTCGGGATGGCCGCGTTCCAGGCTGGTCAGCAGGGCGACCGGAACGTCCCGGGTGGCCGGCATGGCGCTCAGCGCGCAGGCGAGGTCGACGCCGGACAGCCGTGGCATCACCTGAGCGGTGATCACCAGATCGGGTCGCGTCTCGTTGATCAGGCCGATCGCCTCGAACGGGTCGAGTACGACCGAGACCCGATAGCCGCAGGCGGCCAACTCGCGCTCGACCACCCGGGCGGCGGAGCGTTGCGGCATGACCAGGGTGATCTCGACCTGGGCAATCTCGACGTCGCCGACCTCGAAGGCCCAATGGGTCGGCAGGTCGCGGACCACGCCCGCCACTTCGCGCGGTTCGGTCCATTTGCCGTCCAGCACGTCGGCGATCCGGTCGGCGAAGGTCTGCAGATCGTCGGCCTTCTGCCCGTCGATCGACTCGATCCCGGCGAGATACTCCTCCAACCGGTGGGTGAGCGGGCCGAGGCCGCCGATCGACACGGTGCGCGCCTTCAGCCGCAGGATGCTGGCATCCTGGTACAGCTTGCGCCG
>JABDIP010000306.1 GCA_013003675.1 Inquilinus sp. | reverse complement strand
TGCCGGGAACGCGACCGCTGGCTGGTTAACCTGAAGGGGGGCGACAGGCGCCGATTTCCCTCGCCGAATTGCCCGCGGACACTAGCGGTTGAAACCTTTATAGACCCTTAAGTCGGGCCGTCCGGGGCCGCGTCGGGCGGCTCGTGCCGTCCGGACCGGCGCATCGAAATTCCCGATTTGCAACGGTTTCGCACTGGTTTGTTCCATTTGCGTCAAATTTAGCGTATTATCTTTGGCTTGAATGGGGAAATGCCTCGGGATGAACCGGGGCGGACGACGAAGACGTCCTCGGCACAAGCTGGGAGCAAGCCGATGAAAGTTGGACTCCTGGCGCCATCGGCGCTGGTCGGCGCGACGTTGTCGCCGGCACCGGCAGTGCAGCCGGTGGCCGTGGCCGCGCATCTGGGCGATGCCGGTGGCGGTTCGGTCGGCCATCGGCCGGGCCGCGACCTCACGCTCGTCGCCGTTCCCGTCGAGGATCGGAGCGCCGGGCGGCCGCTGGAGGGCGGCACCGAAATGCTGCGCACCGGCCAGGAAGGCGACCGCCGGCGCGGCCTGCGGATCGCCCCGCGGCAAATGGCGAACGACGCCTATCGCGCCGCCGCGCGCAGCGGCGACCGGGGTCGCTCGGCGCTCGCCCTGTCGGTCTGACCCGGCGCGCTCAGCGCCCCGCCCCCCCGCCCCGCTCCTCCCGCAACGCCGCCAGCAGCGCCAGAACCGCCGGCTCGGCGAAGATCGCGTCGAGCTCCGGCGTCAGGCGGCGGCGCCAGTTCGGGTGCTCGTCGACGGTGCCGGGCAGGTTCATCTGCTCCGCCATGCCCAGCGCGTCCTCCAGCGGCACGACCAGCAGCCGGCTCGGCGTGCGGGCCAGGAAACGCTCGATCGCGACCGCCAGTTCCGGCCCGAAGGCCAGGGTTTGCGGATCGGTCGGCGGCTCCGCCGGCCACAGCCCGGCATCGACCAGGGCGTCGATCAGCCGCCGCCGGTCGGCGATCCGGCCGGCGCTGTCGGCGTCGCGGACGGCGTCGTCGGGATAGAGCGACAGCCGGCGCCGCCAGTCCAGATCCCGGCCGCGCCAGAACCCGGCCAGCGTGGCCAGATCGTGGGTGCTGGCGGTGACCAGCGCGGCCTCCGGATAGGTCGCCGGGCGGGCGAACAGATCGTCCCCGGCGCGCTCGAATTGCAGCACCCGGTAGGAGAGGATTCCGGCGGATTCCAGCCGTTCGCGGAAGCCTTCCGGCACCGTGCCGAGGTCTTCGCCGATGACCAGGCAGCGCTCGCGGCGGGATTCCAGGGCGACGATGCGCAGGATGGCGTCGAGCGGATAGGCGACATAGGCGCCGGCGGTGGCGGGCCGGCCGGCGGGGATCCAGTACTGCCGGGCGAGGCCCATGGCGTGGTCGATGCGCAGCGCCCCGGCGTGCCGCATATTGGCGCGGAGCGACGCGATGAGGGGCGCGAAAGCCGCGGTCTGCAAGGCTTCCGGATGGTAGGGGGCGAGGCCCCAATCCTGGCCGAGGCGGTTCAGCAGGTCCGGCGGAGCGCCGATGGCGACGCCGCCGAGCAGCCCGCCCTGCCCCCACGCGGTGGCGCTGGCCGGGCCGACGCCGACCGCGAGGTCGCGGTAGAGGCCGACGCGCTGGCCGGCGGAGCGGGCGGATTCCGCGGCTTCGGCGAGTTGGGTGTCGGCAACCCATTGCAGATAGGCGTGGAATTCGATCCGCTCGGCGTGAAGCCCGGCGAACTCGGCAACCGCCGCGCCGGCCGGGTCGCGATAGGCCGCCGGCCAGCGGCGCCAGTCGGTTTGCGCCGGATCGGCGGCGGCGAAATGCTCCTGCAACCCCATGAACTGCGTGAAGCGCCTCAGCGCCTCGCCCTGTTCGGCGCAAAAAGCGCGGAAATCCGCCGCCCGCAGGGTGTCGTGGGCGAGCTGGGATCGCCGGAAAGCCGCAAAACACCGTTCCAGCACCGGCAGCACCAGCGCCGCGACCGCCGGATAATCGACGAACTCCGCTTCCCGCGCGGCTTTCAGCCGGGCCTGGAACCCGGCAGAGGCGACCAGGTCGCGCGCGACGCCGCAGTCTTCCGTGTCGATCAGCGCGGCGGCGTCGATGTAGAGCACATTGAGGAAGTCGCGGCTGGCCGGCGCGTACGGGCTGCACTGGCCGGGATCGGCGGGATAGAGCGCGTGCAGCGGGTTGAGGCCGAGCAGATCGGCCCCCGCCGCCCCGGCCCTCTCCGCCAGCTTCGCGAGGTCGCCGAACGTCCCGATCCCCCAATCCGCCTGGCTTCTGAGCGAATAGAGCTGGCAGGCGAGGCCCCAGACCCGCTCGCCCTGCGCGATATCGTCGGGGCCCCAGCAACTCGGAGGCGCAACGATGATCCGGCAGGCGGATTGCGCGTCCCGGTTGAGCCGGAGGCGGTGATAGCCCTCCGGCAGCCCTGCCGGCAAAACCAGGGCGCGGCGGACCAGATCGGCGCCGTCGATGTGGCGGCGGTCGAGTTCGGCGAGGCCGTCCGGGCGGGCCTCGCCGGAGAGGGCGGTGCCGTCCTCCAGGGCCAGGGTCCAGGGCAGCGGGTCGGCGGCGTCGGCCGGCAGGGTGAGCGTCACCGCGCCCGGCTGCGCCTCGGCGGCGACGATGGCCACGGGATCGATCGGGCGGCGCCAGGGGCGCTCGACCAGGGCGGCCAGGCTGGCGGCGCATTGGGCGGCGTCGCCGGCCGGGTGGCCCATGGCGGCGAGCAGGGCGCGCCGGGCGGCGGCCGGCACCTCGATACGGGTGCCGAAGGCGTCGTGATAATCGGGTGCGATGCCGGCGGCCGCGGCGAGGCGGTCGAGGGCGGCATCGGGGGCGGTGTCGGGCATCGGGATCAGGCGGGCTTGGCGTGGCGGAAGACGATCCCGGCGGCCACAGTGCGGCGCCGACGGCGCGACCCCCTCACCCTCCCAACGC
>JABDIP010000301.1 GCA_013003675.1 Inquilinus sp. | reverse complement strand
GTCCTGAAAGGCCCTCTGGTCGTCGCTGAGGCTGAAATCCATCGCTGTCGTGCGGTTCCGGCCCGTCGAGTCGGGCCGCAGCGAGGCGAATAATAGCCGGCGGCAACCATCGGTCAAATCGGCGCGGCGGCCCTGCTGCCCCGGCGCGCCGTCTGTGCTAGGTAACGTCAACCGTCGGGCCGTGAACGGCCGGAAACCAGGCCAGAAACCAGGAATGTCTCATGCCCCAATTCGCCGGCGCCTATCCCCGCACCCGCATGCGGCGCAATCGTGCCGATGGCTGGACGCGTCGGCTGGTGGCCGAGAACGCGCTGACGCCGGACGATCTGATCTGGCCGGTCTTCGTCATCGAGGGAAAACAGTCGCGCGAGCCGGTGGCCTCGATGCCGGGGGTCGACCGCCTGACGGTCGACCTGCTGGCCAAGGCGGCGGGCGAGGCGAAGGATCTGGGGATCCCGGCGGTCGCCCTGTTCCCCGTCGTAGCCGACGACCGGCGGACCGAGAACGGCGAGGAATCATACAACCGCGACAACCTGATGTGCCGGGCGATCCGGGCGGTCAAGGACGCCCACGACGATATCGGCGTGGTCGCCGACGTCGCCCTCGACCCCTATACCAGCCACGGCCATGACGGCCTGGTGCACAATGACCGGGTCCTCAACGACGAAACGATCACCGTCCTCGTCATGCAGGCGCTGACCCAGGCCGAGGCGGGCGCCGACATCATCGCCCCGTCGGACATGATGGATGGCCGCGTCGGCGCCATCCGCGACGCCCTCGATAGCGCCGGCCTGCGGCAGACGAGGCTGATGTCCTATGCGGCGAAATACGCCTCCTGCTTCTATGGCCCGTTCCGCGATGCGCTGGGCTCCGGCTCGGTGCTCAAGGGCGACAAGAAGGCCTATCAGATGGATTCGGCCAACACCGACGAGGCGCTGCGCGAGGTCGCCCTCGACCTGCAGGAGGGGGCCGACATGGTGATGGTGAAACCCGGCATGCCCTATCTCGACATCGTCCGGCGCGTGAAGGACACCTTCGGCGTGCCGACCTACGCCTATCAGGTCAGCGGCGAGTACGCGATGCTGAAGGCGGCGGCCGGCAATGGCTGGCTCGACAACGACCGGGCGATTCTGGAGACGCTGCTCGGATTCAAGCGCGCCGGCTGCGACGGCGTGCTGACCTATGCCGCACTCGAAGCGGCGCGGCTGCTCGGCCGCTGAAATCCGGAAGGCGCTGTCGGACGGTCGCCGATATCTTCGTCTAGGGAGAAGGCGGCACGAGTCGCCGAGCCCCGAATGACGAGGAGCCCCCGGTCATGACAGACCCGAAGATCGTCTCGCACGAGCAGTGGCTTTCCGCCCGCAAGTCCTTGCTGGCGCGGGAAAAGGAGTTCACCCGCCAACGCGATGCGTTGAGCGCCGAGCGCCGCGCCATGCCCTGGGTACGGATCGACAAGGACTACCGGTTCCAGTCGACCGACGGTGAACTCACCCTCGCCGATCTGTTCGACGGCCGCAGCCAGCTGATCATCTACCATTTCATGTACGGCCCGGACTGGCAGGATGGCTGCGTCAGCTGTTCGTACATGGCCGACGGATTCAACGGCATCGACAGTCATCTGGCGCAACGTGACGTCGCCTTCGCGGTGGTCGCGCGGGCGCCGATCGAAACGCTGACCGACTTTCGCGACCGGATGGGATGGGATTTCCGCTGGGTCTCCTCGCTCGGCAGCGACTTCAACCGCGATTTCGGCGTCACCTTCACGCCCGAAGAAATCGCCGCCGGCGAGGTCGACTACAACTACAGGCGGCAGCGCTTTCCGGCCGACGAGGCGCCGGGGCTCAGCGTCTTCAGCCGTGACGACAATGGGGGCTTGTTCCACACCTACTCGACCTATGGCCGCGGCCTCGACATGCTGATCGGCGCCTATAATTTCCTCGATCTGGTGCCGAAAGGACGGGACGAGGACGCCCTACCCTGGCCGATGGCCTGGGTGCGCCACCATGACAGGTATGAAGCGACCTGAAACTCCTGGGACCGGCTGCCGAGCGACGGTCGTCAGGCCGCGATTCGCCATTGCGCCATCGGCTCGTGCCCTACTTTACGACGCGCAGAGGCGCCCGGACCGCCATCTTGCCTTCCGGGTCACCGCGACGGAGCGCCTCGCGAACGGTTCGTGCCAGTTCCGCCTTCTTGAAGGGTTTGAGCAGAACGGCGCAGTCCGGCGCGAGGTTCGCCATTCCCTCGGCATAGCCGGTCATATACGCGATCTTCAGAGCGGGTTGCAGGGACCGTGCCTTGGCCGCGATGTCCTCTCCCCCGACACCGCCGGGCAAAACCAGATCCGTGAGAAGAAGGTCGAAATTCGCGTCTTCTCCGATGATCTGCAGCGCTGATCGGCCGTCTGCGGCTTCGTCCACCCGGTAGCCGAAATCCTTGAGATGAGTGACGATCAGTCTGCGGATCTCCGAGTCGTCCTCGACAATGAGGACCCGTTCGCCTCTGCCTCGGGGCGGCGCTGGTCGCGGACGTTCTTGTTTTTCCACCGGGACCGTCTCGGCCTTGGGCAGATAGAGTTTTACCGTGGTACCGAGGCCGGGATCGCTCTCGATCGTCACGTGACCGCCCGACTGCTTGATGAAGCCGAAAACCATGCTGAGACCGAGTCCGGTGCCTTTCCCGACCTCCTTTGTCGTGAAGAATGGGTCGAAGGCCCGCTCAAGGACCTCGGGCACCATCCCGGCACCGGTATCGCGCACCGCGATCATCGCATAGCCGCCATCGGCGGTACTGCGCGCTTCCGAGGCATCGAGGCGGGACCAGCCGGTCTCGATGATCAGCTTCCCGCCCTTGGGCATCGCGTCGCGGGCGTTGACGGCAAGGTTGACCAGGGCAGTCTCGAGTTGGCCGCGGTCGACCGAGATCGGCCAAAGATCTTCGGCAAGGACGGTCTCGATTGTAATCGCCTCGCCGAGCGTGGGTCCGAGGAGCTCGACCGTGCCGGCGACAAGCTCGTTCGGATCGACGATCTCGGGAACCAGCGTTTGTTTTCTGGAGAAGGCGAGCAGACGGAGCACAAGATCCTGGCCGCGCTCCAAAGCGCCAAGCGCCGCTTCGACATGGCTCAGAGCCTCCGGCTGCGCCTCGAGCAGTTCGCCGAGGAGTTCTAGGTTGCCCATCGAAATCGCCAGCAGATTATTGAAATCGTGCGCGACGCCGCCAGTCAACTGTCCCACCAACTCCAGCTTTTGCGCCTGGTGAAGCTGCTCCTCGGCCAGCCTCATGTCGGTGACGTCTCGGGACGCTCCATAGATCTGGACCACCGATCCGTTCTCGTCGAAGACGGGCTCCGCAGTCTCCAGGATGAATCGGTTTTCACCGGTCGGGGTGATCACCCCGTAGCCAAGTTCGAAACCCTCTCCGCTCCTCAGGGCGTCGAATGCCGTGGCCACCTCGTCTCGATCTTTCGGATCGGTGAACCGGAGGTCTCCGGTCAAGGGTGAGCCGCGAGCGACCCACTCCTCGGCGGAGACTCCATGGATCTGGCCATGCTCTTCCGAGCAATACGCATACCGCCCGGTGGCAACATCCCAGATCCAATAGCCCAGCCCCGCCAGCTTGATGGCTTGTCTGAGCCGTTCCTCGCTGAGGCGAAGCGCCGATTCGGCCTTCGCCCGGTCGCGGACCATCGTGTTGAAGGCACTGGCGACCTGACCGACTTCGTCGCGGCTGTGGACCGGGGCGGAAACGTCCGTGTCACCACGCCTGAACCGCTCCACCGCGGTTGCGAGGGTCCTGAGGTTCGCGGTAAGCCCGAAACCGATCAGCAGGGCCGCCACAACGCTCAGAAATACGGCGATGGCGGCGATGCCGACACCTCTGCGAAGCGCCTCCGCGGTTGTCCCTTGCATGACCGCCAGCGAGAACCCGATATCCGCACGACCGCGCACCTTGTCACCAAAAACGATGGGGTCCGAGACGTCGTAGACTCCGTCCGAGGACTCGGCCGGTCCCTCGTCCAGCTCGCGCGATTGCGGCACGGGCCCGATCGCCAGGACTTCGCGTCCAGCGTTGTCGGAGACGGTGATGTACGCGATCTCGCCATGTTCCAACACCGATCGTGCGTACTCGTCGAGAGAGGCGAAGTCGGCCTCAAGGAGATGACGCCCTGCCGTAGCGGTGAACTGCGAAAGAACCAGATCGGCGGATTGAGCCAGCCTGACCGCATGGGTTCTCTCAATGTCGGCGGTATTCGCCCAGACCATGATCGACAGCATGACGACCTCGATCATGACGATCGAGGTGATGATGCGGTAGCGCAGGGATCTGAACAGATTCAGCATGTCCGATACGGTCGATTACTCGAGAA
>JABDIP010000296.1 GCA_013003675.1 Inquilinus sp. | reverse complement strand
TGGCGGAAGCAGGGCGTCGAGGTCGAGCAGGCCGACCGCAAGACGCCCGCCGATCGCAGGCCGTGGGCCGTCGAGCGCGACCGCCAGATCGCCCGTCGCCTCGATGTCGTCGACTTTGAGCGCCGCCTCTTCGAAGGCGATGCGGGCCGGGGTGCCCGCCAAGGTGCCGGTCAGGGCGACGCGGTCGACCGGCAGGCCCTCCTTGGGCAGGGCCAGGCCAAGCCAGTCGCCGACCGACGCCAGGGAAGGCACGGTCAGGGAGAGCCGGCCGCTGGTCTCCGGCGGCCCGGCGGTGGAAAGCCGGCCGTCGAAAGTGAAGTCGAGCGGATTGCCGGCAAGCGACAGCCGGACATCGGATTCGCCGCCCTCGACCAAGGGCCGCGGCGTGTCGACGCCGAGCTGGAAGGCGAGCGCCCTTTCCTGAAACACCAGATCGCCGTCGATCGCCAGCGGGTCGTCGAGCGAGGGCAGGGCGATTTCGACGTCGAGATCGTCGATCGCGTAGGCCTGGCCGCTGCGAACGTCGAGATAGCCGATACGGCCGTCAACGATGGCGACCTCTCCGAGGCGCAGAGCGCCGATCGAGAAGCCGCCCTGCGTGGGCGCGTCCGGCGCCGGCTCGGCGGCCGCCGGAGGGGCGGCGGTGTCGAAGACCCAGTTCGGCGTACCGTTCTCGTCGACTTCCAGCCAGATCGAGGGCTCGCGCAGGATCAGGCGCTTGACCTCGATTTCGCCGGAGAGCAGCGGCAACAGGGATACCGAGACATCGAGCCGGCCGAGTTGGACCATTTGCGGCCGGGATGTGCCCGGGGCGTTGGCGAGGGTCACGTCGCCGACGGTGACCGCCACCGACGGAAACACCGACAGCCGCACGGGCCCGTCAATCCGCAGATCGCGACCGGTCGCGGCGGTTACCTCCGCGACAATGCGGTCGCGCACCGGCCCGGTCGGTACGATGAAGGGCAGGGCGAAGGCGACGACGACGAGCACCGCCAGAAGCGCGGCGACGCCAATCAGGACTTTCTTCATCGGAGTTGCTGCCTCGTTGTGCCTCTGCTCCCGTTGGAGCCGTTACTTTGCGCCAGAAAAGGCGGCTGCTGTGTTCGTTTTAGGGCGCCGGCGACCGCCAATGAAGACGGGTGTGGGCCGCGGCGCCGGCTTCGGCTAGGGCTTGTCGTCGGGCTCCATCAGCCGATGCAGATGCACAATGTAGTAGCGCCGGTGGGCATCGTCGACGGTGGCGGATGCCTTGCCTCGCCATGCCCGGTAGGCCTCGGCGTAGTTGGGGAAGATGCCGACGATCTCGAGGTCGTTGGTATCGACGAATTCGCTGCCGGCGGGATCCTCTAGATCGCCACCGAAGACGAGGTGCAGTAGCTGTTTGGCCATTCGAGCCTTCCGTAGCGAGAATTCAGAAACCGGGAGCGGGTCGGCTTAGGTCGAACGCACCATGTTGTCCAGCACCAATGGCGTGTACAGGCGACCCGTCTACGTCAGTCTATAGTGCATCAGTGTGATGTCCTTCAACTATAGAGGACTTTCTTGCTTGGCTGGCGATACGCAGGACTGCCTGCGGCGGGGAGTAATGTTGGGGTCGACCCTGACCGATCGACCTTCGGCTCTTGGCGCGATGGAATATTGGCTTGGAGAGTAATATTATTGCGGTCCGGCGTTAACCGCAGGAAGTAACCTTGGTAGCCATTGTTCTCCGTGCGGATCGGAAGTGAAATCGACGGCATTCTCCCCGGTTGGTTTGTTATTACTCTAAGGTGTCACGGATCACTATTGCGGGAAGAGCGACGTATTCGTTCTTGTTTTTGTTGAAAGTTGGAATGGCGCGTCGATTCTGAACGGAATTTTCGTTCCGGCGTGGTATTCAAGCAGACTGCGTGGCCGCTGAGAGCGGCGAAAAACGGTATCGGTTGGTTCGGTGGAGATGCAATGGAGATCGGATCGCCAGCGTCACATCGCCTGCGGCCAATAAGGCCAATTCACCCGGGCCTGGGCGATCGTCATCTCCTGGCGAAGCTGGAAATGACCGACGTCGACGGCGTCGTTCAAAAGCAGGACTACCGACTGGATGCCGCGCGCAGGGTGGCCGGATTCGCTCCGTTTCTCGAGTGTTGGGAGAGCCATCGGCAGCGAGACCGACTTCCGACGGTCAGCGACTTCGACCCGCTACGAGACACGATCGGCATTGCAGGAATTCATCTCATCGATGCGCCGTCGACCGATGCGGGAACCTTTCGCTTCGTGAATTTCGATACGACGACGAGGCCCGATGGTGGGAGTTTCTCCGGAACCTACGTTGCTGACTACCCAGACCCGGCCCTGAGGCAATTCGCGTTGATGGACTACTGGTCAACCGCGACCAGCGGCCAAGCCACATTCAACGATTTCAACGTTCGCAAGACCTACCGCCGTGGGAAATTCGCCCGGCTAATCCTGCCCCTGTCCGATGAGGGGTCGAAGAAAGCGTCGAAGCTGATGGTCGTGGTTCGACTATTGGAGTATCGGAAGCCAGGTTCTTCACCGCGGGCAGAATCGGCTGGTGATCTGTCGACAAAGCGCAATCGAAGAGGCGGATCATCGAAGGCAGGGGCGATCTCAGCCCACCGTCGATTGGAATCGACCGCCGTCGGGCCACCGGTCGACCGCCTGCAGCGAGAAGAAGCGGCGGTCAGTCACCTGTTCCATAGCGGGGCCCATGAGCAATTGGCCGACCGCGATCTACTCGTCTGGCTGTTCGAGCAATCCGGTGTCAAGGCCGAGGCGGACGAACTGGCATCGCTGCTGGTCGAGCATTTCGGGAGCTTGGCATCGATCACGGCGATGGGGCACGAAAGGCTCGGCGAGTTTCCAGGTCTCACCTCAGATACCATGACTACACTGAAAGTGGTTCGAGAACTGGCGACACGTATCGTCCGGTTGGAGACCATGGAGAATCCGGTCGTGCCGGACTCGCGCCAGGTCATCGAGTACTGCCGCGCCCGGATGGCGCATGAAGCGGTCGAGCATGTGCGATTGCTCTATCTCGACCAGAAGAACCGCCTCATCTCCGACGAGGCGTACAACGGCGGCGGCGTTTCGTCGGTCCAAGTCAGCCCGCGGACTGTCATCAAACGGGCCATCGTGCTCAACGCACAGAGTATCATCATGGCACATAACCATCCGAGCGGCGACCCGAGCCCGTCGCCCGCCGACATTGAGGTAACCCGCGAATTTCTATGCGCCGTGAGTACCGTGGGCCTGAAACTGCTCGATCACTTGATCATCGGACGGTCGGGCCATGTCAGCTTGCGGAGTCTCGGATACTTCGAATCAGACTAAGGCCGACGTTTGCCGGCCGGCCTCGGCGATTTTTGCCGGTTGGTGCCGGCGGCGACACGTCGAAATGTCGCCGCCGGTTCCTGGGGCCTAGCCGGTCATGCCGAGAGGCTGCGCGGCCGCCGGAGTTGGCGCGACCTTGCGACGTTCGGCCTTCAGTTCTTGGCCGAATGTCCGGTCGAGGTGCAGATGTGGGCGTTCCGCCAGAAACTGGCTATCGTCGACGGCGAGTTCGATCGCCTCCTGCCGGGTCATGGTCAGCAGGTAGATGTCCTGTGCGCTGAGCCCTGGTAGGCGATAACCCGACGCGAAGTAGTCAACCTGCGGGAAGCCGAAATTGATGATCGGCACGGCGCTTTGGAAAATCCCTGTGAGTGTGATCCCGAATAGCCATCGCGGATGCCACATCCGCATGGCCAGATAGTGCGCCAGGCGGGTCAGCGCCCAAGAGAGCCCCAGACCGCGATGGTCAGGTCGGACCCAACCGGCACCGACCAGAACAATTGATCCTGAAGGTACGCGGTCGAATTTTCGGAGAACGATGCTCAGTGGCTCGGTGAAGCGGATCTTCGAGCCATACCAAAGTTGATAGGAGCGACATTCCTCAATGAAGCTCGCCGTTTCGAGCCGGCGCGCGGCAACAGTGGCGATCGTATCGCCATTTTCGTCCCTGCATCCAATCCAGAAGCTGTTTTTCTCGTTCAAGTCATGAAGAGAGTAGTCGAATTCTGGGTTTCCCCACTTTTTCCCTTCGGCGTTCAGAAGGATGTTCATGAACGCCTCGTCGATCCTGTCAACAGAATAAACAAAATCGCTCCTCCCTAACAGGGACGATATCTGATTAAGCGCCAAATCCAGCGACATTTCGTGTTCCTCCTTGGGTTTTCATTAGGCATGTTCAAGGGAGTAGAAAGTCAATGGGACTTTCTATGCGGCATTTTTTTGGACAGCTCAGGCCTTCCGCTACAAGACAGAAGTCTAGGCGCAAATATTCTCTGTGACGGCCCTTGAAATGGCCGCTTGGTTATTAACGGACGACTTCTACGGAGTTTTTGGTAAATGAAGTGTAAAGACCGATAAATGATCTGCGCAAAGCGGTGTTATTGGGAAAGAAAACCTCTTTTCAGATCAAAAGTTGAAAGAAAAACGAGCATAGGCAATATCACTCTAATTGTTGCTCGTATAAGATGTAGTAGCGCTAGAACATCTCGAAATCGACAGCACTCCTCCGTGCGCGTTGATTGAGCCTCAAGCCGGCTCCGACCGCTGTTCGAGTATCGAGAGCTTCACAAGAGACTGAAGCGCCATGCGAGAGGGCCACATCGCCAAGCTCCGGCAGACGCGTGCCCCGCAAGCGTCAGCGCTTTGGCGCGGCGACGGCCCAGGCCGGCACTTAACCGCCACTTAACGAAGTTGCCATAGCCTCGGCGGAGGCTCTGATCTTCAGGATTGCCAACAGGGCCAACATGTTGCGGGAAATGGCGGGTCGCCGGACGGGCATCGATGGGTCGCCCAGCGGTCGCACCTGTGCGGCAGGTTCGAGGGAGTGACGGGTTCGATGCATGTATTGGCAGTGGCATCCCAGAAGGGAGGGCCCGGCAAGACCACCTTGGCTGCCCATCTCGCCGTCCAGGCGGAAATGAGCGGGGCCGGCCCGGTCGCATTGGTCGACACCGATCCCCAGGCCAGCCTCTCCGAATGGTGGAACGTGCGCGAGGCGGAGGCGCCGGTCTTTGTCCGCACCACCGTCGACCGGCTTCCGGAAGACATCAGGCGGATGATGGCGTTCGGCATCAAGCTGCTGGTCATCGACACGCCGCCAGCCATTACCCAGACGATCGAGAACGTCATCTGCGTCTCTGACCTGGTGGTGATCCCCGCTCGACCCAGCCCGCACGATTTGCGCGCCGCCAGCGCCACGGTCGATATCGTCGAGCGGGTCGGCAGGCCGATGGTGTTCGTCATCAACGGTGCGTCGCAGCGGGCAAGGATCACCTCGGAGGCGGTCTTCGCCTTGTCTCAGCACGGCACTTTGGCGCCCGCCATCGTCAATCAGCGTACCGATTTCGCCGCCAGCATGATCGACGGACGGACCGTCATGGAGATCGACGGGACCTCCAAGGCGGCGGAGGAGGTCTCGCTGCTGTGGGACTACCTCCGCGGGCGGTTGGCAAAGCTGCCCAGCCATGGCCAGGACGGTTCGGGGGAGAGACGGCAGGAGATCGCCTGATGGCTTCGAAATCGAAATCCAGGCCCGCGGCACTGACCGGATCGCTCTTGGCGCCGAAGGGAATGGCGGGGCCCGCGGCCGTCCAGCAGGCTCCGACGATCGTCGAAATAGCGAAAGTCGAGTGGCCTCAGGCGAAAGCAGATGACATTGCAGTGCCGATCAACGGCACCGGCGGCTTCCAGGTCCCCGTCCGGTTGGATCCGGCCGCCTATGTCGAATTGCGTTTAGCGGCCGCCCGTGCCGGGAAGACCTGCGAGGAAATCATCCAGGCGGCCCTGCTTCAGTATCTCGCCGAGACCGTCGTCGAAACAGAGACGGCCGGCCCTCAGGCGAGGTCGGAGTAGCAGGATGCTCGGTCATGGCCGGTCGCCGGAGGGAGGTCGTCACCGTATCCCCTATCGGAGGCGCGATCGCCGATGAATGACGACATCGAACCAGGTCGGGATGGAATAGACGCCGACGAGGAAACCGAAGGCGCCGCCAGCCTCGCCGAATTGCAGGCGCGCCGGTTGCGCGCCGGGCTCAGTGCGGGCAGCCAGGCGAAGGCGGGCGACATCACCGACCTCCTTGCCAAGATCGACCTCGACGAGGACGGCGACAAGACGGCCGGCAGCCCTGCGGCGGGTGACCAGGACCAATCTGCCGCCGCATTGCGGGCGGTGCGTGATCTCGATGCCGAGCCGCCGCCGGCCAGAGCGCCGGGGCCAAGCGCCGCCCCGGCCGCGTCTCCACAATCGTCTCCCGACCTGTCGCCGGAGTCCGCCTCTGTGCCGACGGCCCATGCCGGTGCCGGCGACCTCGCCGACAACGAGATCCAGCAAGAGCTGATGGCGATGATGGACCGGATCACCGGGGGCGATGGCGACGACGCCGAAGAGGCCGTGACATACGCCGACCCCGAGTCCCCGGCCGCGTCTCCGTCCGAGCCCGCTGCTCCGCCGCCGCCGGCCGTGCCGAAATCGGAACCGGCGGATGCCGCGCCCGAACCACCGCCGGCCCCGTGCGGTGCCCGGGCCATCCTGCGCACCGAGCCGCGCCGGGCGCCGGACTCCGCGGCGCGCGCGGAGCCTAAGCCGGAATCCTTCAGCCGCATGCCGCAGGGGCTGGTCAAGTACTGGATGTCGTTGACCGGCGGGCGCCGCTATCCGTCATGGTCTGACTTCGACCAGAAGATGATCGCCGATTGCTGGCCGAACAGCATGGTGTTGACCAGCAGCCGGAACGACGATGGCGAGGTGATGATCGCCAAGGTGACGCGGATCGCCGACCAGGATTCGCCGGCGCCGACAGGCTCGAAACGCGTCGAATACACGCCGGCGCTGACCGAATGGATCCTGTCTCTCGGCAAGGAGGTCGCCGGCTCCGGCAAGCCGATGCAGGAGAGCGACCGGTTCCCGACCAGCGAGGGGATCGTCCGCTACCAGATCATCCTGCTGCCGCTCAGCGACGAGCAGTCGGGCATCGACCACGTGCTCTGCCACGTCTATCGGGCGTAGTGCCTCATCGGGCCGGCGGCTCGTCCTCGTCCTCGTCATCGTAGAGGATGCGCTCCGCGGCGCCGTCGAGATCCTCGAACTGGCCGCTCTTCAGCGACCAGAGGAAGGCGCCGAGGCCGAGCAGGCCGAGGAACAGCGCCGCCGGGATCAGGTAGAGCAGGCCTTCCATCGCCGTGCCGTCAGGCCCGCGCCGGGCGGGCGTTCGCCACGCCGGAATGCCGCTCCGAACGCCGCGCGACGCGGCCCCGGCGCGCCAGCCGCAAGGCGTTGCCGACCACGGCGAGCGACGAGGCGGACATGCACAGGGCGGCGATCAGCGGCGTGACCAGCCCGGCGACCGCCAGCGGAATGGCGATGGCGTTGTAGCCGATCGACAGCGCGAAATTCTGCCGGACCAGCCGGTCGGCGCGGCGCGCCACGGTCAGCAGCTCGAGGATCGGCGCCAGGCGGTCGCCCTGGAAGACCGCGTCGGCGGCGGTCTGGGCG
>JABDIP010000229.1 GCA_013003675.1 Inquilinus sp. | reverse complement strand
CCTGCAACAGGGCGTCGACGCGGTCCGGGTCGACCTCCTCCGGCCGGAAGACGGGCGGCCCGACCACGACGACGACCTCGCCCCTGGGCGGCCCCGACGCGGCATAGGCGGCCGCCAGCTCCGGCAGGCGGCCGCGCCGCACCTGCTCGAACTTCTTGGTCAGTTCGCGGGTCACCGCCGCCTCGCGATCGCCGAACACCGCCGCCAGATCGGCCAGGCTGGCCGGCAGACGCTTTGCCGATTCGAAAAACACCAAGGTCGCCGGCACCGCCTCGAACTCGGCGTAGAAATTCCGCCGGGCGGTTTTCCGCGGCGGCGGAAAGCCGGCGAACAGGAATCGGTCGCTCGGCAGGCCGGACAGGACCAGCGCCGTCAGCGGCGCGTTGGCCCCGGGCAGGCAGGTCACCGGCAAGCCCTGCTCATGGGCGGCGCGGACCAGCTTGTAGCCCGGATCGGAGATCAGCGGCATGCCGGCGTCGCTGACCAGCGCCACCGCCTCGCCCCCGGCGATGCGCCGCAGCAGGACGGGCCGCATCTTGTCGGCATTGTGGTCATGGTAGGAGAGCAGCGGCCTGGAAATGCCATAAAGCCCCAGCAGTTTTGCGGTCATGCGGGTGTCTTCGCAGGCTACCGCATCGGCCGCGGCCAGGGTGTCGAGGGCGCGCCGGGTGATGTCGCCGGCGTTGCCGATCGGGACCGCCGTCAGATAGAGCCCCGCCGGCAACGGCGGCGGTTTACTTGCCGGGGCGCCGTCGTTACGGTCGCGCTCGGCCGTCCCGGACCGTTCCGGCTCCTGCCGCGCACCGGCCTCCGGTCGAAGGGTGGAACGTTGTCGTGGGGGTTGTCGTGTCACGTCGCAATGCTGAGCCAGTGTCGAAGCCGCGATTCCCGATATGGGGCTGCGTCGCTTTGCTGTTGTCGTTCGGGATCGCCGCCTGCAATGGCGCCAACCTAGCCGGGCGCGGCGGGCCGGTACAGCTACGCGAACCCGACTACGACCAGTACGGGCCGTTCGGCTTCGACCGCTATGGCCGTACCAACCCGAATCGCACCCGCGTCGCCCTGCTGCTGCCGTTGACCGGGCCGGGCAGCGAGATCGGGCCGGCGATGCTGAACGCGGCGCAGATGGCGCTGTTCGACGCTTCCGACGACAGTTTCGAGCTGATCCCGCGCGATACCGGCGGCACGCCGCACGGCGCGGCGGACGCCGCCAGCGCGGCGATCGCCGAGGGCGCGCAGCTCATTCTCGGGCCGCTGTTCGGCAGTTCGGTGCCCGAGGTGCGCGCCGTGGCGCAATCCGCCGGGCTCAACGTCGTCGCCTTCACCAACGACCGCACCGTGGCTGGCGGCAACGTGCTGATCATGGGCTTCGTCCCGGCCGGACAGGTCGAGCAGATCGTCCAATACAGCATCACCCAGGGACTGTACCGCTTCGCCGCCCTGGCGCCCGATACGGCCTATGGCGGCACCGTGGTCGAGGCGATGCAGGAAGTCACCGAGACCTATGGCGTGACCCTGGAACGCATCCAATTCTACGACCCGGCGGCGGCCGACGTGTCGACGACGGTGGAACAGATCGCCGAGCCGGGGCTGTTCGGCACGGTGCCCTATGACGCCATCCTGGTCGCCGAATCGGGCCTGCAGCTGCGCGCCATCTCCGCCATGCTGCCCTACTACGAAGTGACCGACGTCCAGCTTCTCGGCACCGGCGTCTGGGACGGTCCCGACCTCGGGATCGAGCCGGCCATGGTGGGCGGCTGGTTCGCCGCGCCGCAGCCGGAACTGCGGTCGGATTTCGAAGCGCGCTACCAGTCGACCTTCAACGCCCCGCCGCTGCGCCTGGCGACGCTGGCCTATGACGCGGTCGCCCTGGCGGTCGCGCTGAATCGGATGCCGGACGGTCCGGGCTACGATATGGACACGCTGACCAGCACGAGCGGTTTCGCCGGGATGGACGGTGTGTTCCGCTTCGGAGAGGACGGCGTCGTCGACCGCGCCCTGGCGATCCTAGAGGTGCAGCCGGAAGGCCCGGTCGTGCGTGTCCCGGCCGCCACCAGCTTCGTGCTCGCCGGGTCGTAGAGCCTGCTCGCGTCTCACCGGAACGGTGTGATACCTGAGTCAGCCTCTAGTGTATTGAAGTCGATCAAGGTTCACGCTTCAGATCGATTCGATCTGAAGCGATCTTGATCTAGGCCTCGCTCAGGCGAGCAGCGACGCCAGCACCGCGTCGAGCCGCCGGCGACCGGCGGCGGTCGCGCCCAGTCGCCGATCGTCGCGCACCAGCAAGCCCGCCTCCAGCAACGGCGCCAGCGTCGGCGCGGGAATCCAGGCATCGAGCCGGCGTCCCGTTTCGGCCGCGATTCGCGACAGCGCGACACCCTCGGCCAGACGCAGCCCCATCATCAGCATCTCCGCCAACCGCTCGGCCGGGACGATGGCCTCGCGCGGCTGCTCGGCATGGCCTTGCCGTTCGACGCGTTCGAGCCACACCTCCGGGGCGCGGTGCGTGCGGGTCGCCAGCTTTTGCCGGCCGCCATCGGCGGCGCTTGCGGTGAGGCGGCCATGCGCCCCGGGACCGACGCCGACATAGTCGCCATAGCGCCAATAGAGCAGATTGTGCCGCGATTCCTCACCGGGCCGGGCGTGGTTGGAGATCTCATAGGCCGGCAGGCCGGCCCGTTCGAGCATGGCCTGGGTCGTTTCGTAGAGCGCCGCCTGGGTCGCCTCGTCGGGCAGTCCCAGCGACCCCCGCGTGTGCCGGGCATGGAACGCCGTGCCGGGCTCGATGGTGAGCTGGTAGAGGGAAAGATGCCCGTCGGCGTGCTCCAGCGCCCGGGCCAGTTCCGCCTGCCACCCCTGCGCCGTCTGTTCCGGCCGGGCATAGATCAGATCGAAGCTGTGGCGGCGGAAATGCCGGCGCGCCAGGGCCAGGGCGGCCAGCCCCTCCTCGGCGCTGTGCTCGCGCCCGAGAAAGCTGAGCGCGGCATCGTCGAGGGCCTGGATTCCGAGCGAGACGCGGTTCACCCCGGCCGCGGCGAATTCGGCGAAGGCGCCCGCCTCGACCGAGGTCGGGTTGGCCTCCAGGGTGATCTCGGCATCCGCCGGCAGCGACCACCGGCGCGCCACCCGGTCGATGACGGCGGCGGCGGTCGCCGGCGCCATTAGGGAGGGCGTGCCGCCGCCGAAGAAGACCGAGCCGACGGTCCGCCCTTCCGTTTCGTTCGCGAAATGATCAAGCTCGCGCAACAGGGCGGCCGCCCACCGCGGCTGGTCTATGCGCTCGCGGACGTGGCTGTTGAAGTCGCAATAGGGACATTTGGCCAGGCAGAACGGCCAATGCACATAGATGCCGAAGCCCGGATCGGGGGCGGCCGGGGCCGGCCGGCCGCGGACCGAAAGCGCGGTCATGGCTGGAAACAGAGGTCGATGAGTTGTCGGAAGGCGTCGGCGCGATGGCTGATGCCATGTTTCTCGGCCGGCGCCATCTCGCCGAAGCTCTGGTCGTAGCCGTTCGGGACGAAGATCGGGTCGTAACCGAAGCCACGATCGCCGCGCGGCGGCCAGACCAGGGTGCCATGGACGCGGCCTTCGACCGATTCGCAATGGCCGTCGGGCCAAGCCAGCGCCAGCGCGCAGGCGAAATGCGCCGACCGATCCGAGCCGCCGGACGCCGCCAATGCCGCCTGAACGCGCTCCATCGCCCGGGCGAAGTCGCGGCGGCCATCGGGCCGCTCCGCCC
>JABDIP010000210.1 GCA_013003675.1 Inquilinus sp. | reverse complement strand
GGAGGGGCCCGCGAAGCGGGAGGGTGAGGGGGTGGCCGCCGCCCGGACGGCCGCCCGCCGCCTCAGAACGCCGTGCCCAGCGCCGTCGACAGGAACCGCATCAGCGGCGTGGCGTCGCGGAAGGTGGCCGCCACCTCGTCGACGAAGCCTGGCGACGCGGCTGCCTTCGGCTCGGACCGGTGCATGGCGAAGAAGCTCTCCCGCTTGATGTCGTCGATGAAGGGGTGGTCGGCCGGAAAGCCGCGCGGTGGGCGTTTCAGCCCGCTGCCGGAGATTTGGCCGAAGCGGGCGACCAGCGCCTTGTCGGCCGCCGCCTTCTTCCAGGCGGCGCTGTCTTCGGCGATTGCCCGGCGGATATTCTCCAGGTCCGGCCGCGGCGGTTTCCAGATGCCGCCGCCGAAGAACAGCTCGTCCGGCGCCAGGTGAACGTAGAAGCCGGGAGCGTGCACATCCCGGCCGCCCTCGTGGCGGAACTGGCAGGCGCCGTGCTCCTTGTACGGCCGCTTGTCCTTGGAGAAGCGCACGTCGCGATAGATACGGAACATCGAGCCGCCATTCGGCCGCGGATCGGCGACATAGTGCCGCGAGATCGCCGCCAGCTTCGGCGCCATCGCCTCGATGAAGGCGCCGATCGGGGTCTGCACCTCGTCGCGATAGCGCTGCTTGTTGGCGGTGAACCACTCGCGGTCGTTGTTCTCCGCCAGCTCGCGGAAGAAGGCGAAGAAGGCGGGCGGAAACCCGGCGAAACTGCTCATCGGCACTCTCCGTGGCGTGTCGCGATCGTCCGCCTTCCGGTTTCCCGCCGTCGCGGGAATGACGAAATGGGGACGGGCAGGCGGATCCAGCCAAACGGCCTCCATCCTTCATCCCTCATCGCGACGTATCGAGGGACGAAGCATGGAGTTCGGCGCCGTCGGTCCGGAAATGCCAGTTTCGGCGTCAACCGTCCCTGCGCTCATAGGTGATGATCGAGATCGCCGCGCCGCCCGGGTCGGCGATGGTCGCCATGCGGCCGACACCGGGCACGTCCATGGCCGGCATCAACAATTCGCCGCCCGCCGCCTGGGCCTTTTCGATTCGCTTGTCGACATCGTCGACGGTCACATAGCTCATCCAATGGGGCAGGGCGCCGGGGGCCGGGTTGGCCATGATGCCGCCGACCGGCTGGCCGCCGGCCTTCAGCACCGTGTAGACGCCGTCCGGCATCTCCATCGCCTCGGTCTCCCAACCGAGAACCTCGGTGTAGAATTTCTTGGCCGCCTCGGCATCGGCTGCCCTCAGTTCGCACCAGCTGAAGGCCCCTTGGGTCTGGAAAGCATCGCTCATTGGATTTCCCCTCGTTGTGGTCCGGGCGCGCCGGCCCGATCAATCTAGACGAACGCCGCCCGCTCCGCCCGACACCGGCGGCGATCAGGTGCCACCCTGCTGCCATCCCTTCCGGCCCCGCCTCAGGCCGCGCCCGAGCCCCGGCCGAGCGCCGCGATGCGGCGGCGGATGAAGGCCCGCTCGCCCTCGTTCGGGGTCAGCGCCAGGGCCCGCTCATAGGCGGCGACCGCGTCCTCGGGCTGGCCGTCTTCGGCCAGCAGGGCGGCGACGGCGCCGTGGAAATACGGATAGCGCTGCATGTCGGGCTGGTCCTCGATGGTCCTGAGCAGCGCCATGCCGGCCGCGGCACCGCCGGTCTTGGCGACCGCCACCGCCCGGTTCAGCGTCACCACCGGCGAGGGCTGATAGCGCTCCAGGAGCTGGTAGAGCTCGGCGATCTCCGCCCAATCGGTGTCCGCCGCCCGCGCCGCCGAGCAATGCACCGCGGCGATCGCCGCCTGGATCTGGAACGGCCCCGGCCGCTTGGCGCGCAGCGCTCGCTCCGCCAGTGCCAGCCCCTCGGTGATCGCCGCCCGGTCCCAGCGCCCGCGCTCCTGTTCGTCCAGCGGCACCACCTCGCCCCCGCCGTCGGTGCGGGCGGCGCGGCGCGAATGGTGCAGCAGCATCAGCGCCAGCAGCCCGGCCACCTCCGGCTCGCGGCGGAACAGCTGCGCCAGCAGGCGGCCGAGGCGGATCGCCTCGACGCAGAGCTGGCCGCGGTCGTCCGGGTCCGAGGTGCCGGCGCTGTAGCCCTCGTTGAAGATCAGATAGACCACCGCCAGCACCGCCCCCAGCCGGCCCGGCAATTCGCCGGGCGGCGGCACCTGATAGGGGATGCCGGCGACGCTGATCTTGCGCTTGGCGCGGGTCAGCCGCTGCTCCATCGTCTTCGGCGCGGTCAGGAAGGCGCGGGCGATCTGCTCGACCGTCAGCCCGGCGACCGTCTTCAGGGTCAGCGCCACCTGCGCCTCGGTGCCCAGCGCCGGGTGGCAGCAGGTGAAGATGAGCCGCAGCAGATCGTCCTCGACATGGCCGCGCAGCAGATCCTCGGCGTACTCGCCGGCGGCCTCCGCCGGCAGCGCGGCGAGGCCCTTGACATGGCGCGCCTCCAGCGAGCGGCGGCGGATCTGGTCGACGGCGTGGTTGCGCCCGGTGGTCACCAGCCAGGCGACGGCGTTGTCCGGCACGCCCCGCCGCGGCCAGGTCTCCACCGCCCGGGCCATGGCCTCCTGCAACGCGTCCTCGGCGCTGTCGATGCCGCCCAACAGGCGGATCAGCGTCGCCAGCGCCTTGGGCTGCGCCACGCGCAGTTTGGCATCGAGCGCCGACATCCCCGGCTAACTCGGCGGTCCCTCGAAATACGAGATCGGCCGGATCTCGACGCAGCCCTCGCCGAGCAGCGGGATGCCCTTGGCGTAGTCGATCGCCTCGTCCAGGCTGCCGCACTCGAACACATACAGGCCGACCAGCTGTTCCTTGGTCTCGGCGAACGGGCCGTCGAGGATCGTCGGCTTGCCCTCCCGCCAGCGCAGCGTGGTCGCCGCGTCGACAGAGACCAGTTCGTTGGCGGCGCGGAAGGCGTTCGCCGCCTTACCGCGCTCCTGCAGCTTGCGGTGGCCGGCATAGCATTTCTCGCGATCCTGGTCGGTCGCCGCCCCGGCCGCCTCCTCCGCCTGATAGATCAGCATGGTGTACAGCATCGCCGTTCCTCCATTCCCCTATCGTACAGACGAACGAAACGACCCGCCGCCGACAATCGCGTGAGCGGCTGGCGCCTGGGCTGACGGCGCCGACCCCCTCACCCTCCCACGCTCCGCGCGGGCCCCTCCCTCTCCCGCGAGGGGAGAGGGGCAAACAAGGAGCGCCGGCCCGTTATCGCCTCTCCCCTCGCGGGAGAGGGAGGG
>JABDIP010000199.1 GCA_013003675.1 Inquilinus sp. | reverse complement strand
GTCAAGCAGCCGGCGAACCTGGGTCGAGGCCCGCTGCTTGACGGTGATCGCCGGCCGCGTCAAGGCCCCCAGACGCGGCATCGACACCGCCGGGATGTTGTCGAAGCCGTGGACCCGCAGCACTTCCTCGCCCAGCTCGGCCTCGCCATGGATGTCGCTGCGCCAGCTCGGCACTTCCACCCGCAGATTGCCGTCCTTGCATTCGGCGACGGTGCAGCCGAGCGCGGTCAGGATCCGCACCTGCTCGTCCAGCGGCACCGCCACGCCGCCCAGATGCTCGACCCGCGCCGGCCGCAGCGACAGGGTCCGGCGCCAGCCGGGGACTGCGCCGGCAACCACCAGCTCGCTCGGCTCGCCGCCGCACAGCTCGACGATCAGCCGGGTCGCCTGTTCCATCCCGGCGATCACCGCGTCCGGGTCGACGCCCCGCTCGAAGCGGTAGCGGGCGTCGGAATCGATCGCCAGCTTGCGGCCGGAGGCAGCGGTGCGTAGCGGGTCGAACAGGGCGCATTCGACGAACACGTTCTCGGTGTCGCCGGTGCAGCCGGAAGACTGGCCGCCGATAACCCCGCCGAGCGCCAGCACGCCGTCATCGTCGGCGATGACGCAGACCTGATCGTCCAGCGTGTAGGATTTGTCGTTCAGCGCATCCAGCGTCTCGCCGGCCTTCGAGAGCCGGACATGCAGCCCGCCGGCGACGGTGTCGGCATCGAAGACGTGCAGCGGCCGGTCGCGGTCGAGGGTGAAATAATTGGTGATGTCGACCAGGGTCGAGATCGGCCGCAGCCCGACGGCGCGCAGCTTGTCCTGCAGCCAGCGCGGGCTCGGCCGGTTCTTCAGGCCGCGGACATAGCGGCCGACGAACAGCGGGCAGGCGATCTGTGCGCCCTTCGGGAGCGTGAGCTTGACGTCGATCGGGCTCTTGAAGCGGCCCGCGACGGGATCGACGGCCAGGTCGCGCAAGTCGCCGATGCCGGCGGCGGCCAGATCGCGGGCGATACCGCGCACGCCGGCGCAATCGCCACGGTCGGGGGTCAGCGCGATGTCGATCAGCGGGTCGTCGAGGCCCATGATCCGGGCGAACGGGGCGCCGACCGGCGCATCCTCGGGTAGCTCGATGATGCCGGTATGCTCGTCCGACAGCCCCATCTCGCGTTCCGAGCACAGCATGCCGTTCGACTCGACGCCGCGGATCACCCCCGGCTTGAGCGTCATGTCGGTGCCTGGAATGTAGGTCCCCGCCGGCGCGAAGACGCCCTTCATGCCGGCCCGCGCATTCGGTGCCCCACAGACGACCTGGGTTTCCCCGGCCCCGGTGTGGACGTGGCAGATTTTCAGCCGGTTGGCGTTGGGGTGCTGCTCGCAACGGACCACATGGCCGACCGTGAACGGCGCCAGCGCCGCGGTCTTGTCCTCGATCCCGTCGACCTCGAGCCCGAGCGCGGTCAGCCGCTCGGCGATCTCCTCCAGGCCGCGATCGGTGTCCAGATGCTCCTTGAGCCAGGAGAGGGTGAATTTCATCGTCTTCTCCCCCTCACCGGGTCAGGCCGTGGGCCATCGACGGCATGTCGAGCGGCACGAAGCCATAATGGCGCAGCCAGCGCAGATCGGCGTCGAAGAAGGTCCGCAAATCCGGGATGCCGTATTTCAGCATGGCGATGCGCTCGATCCCCATGCCGAAGGCGAAACCCTGATAGCGGCTGCTATCGATGCCCGACATTTCCAGCACGTTCGGGTGCACCATGCCGCAGCCGAGGATCTCCAGCCAGTCGCCGTGATTGCCGAGGACCAGTTCGCCGCCGCTCCGCCGGCAGCCGATATCGACCTCCGCCGACGGTTCGGTGAAGGGGAAGAAGGAGGGCCGGAAGCGCAGCGGCAGGTCGTCGATGTCGAAGAAGGCGCGGCAGAAATCGATCAGGCAGCCCTTCAGATGGCCCATATGGGTGGTCTCGTCGACCACCAGCCCCTCGACCTGATGGAACATCGGCGTGTGGGTCATGTCGTAGTCGGACCGATAGGCGCGGCCCGGCACGATGATGCGGATCGGCGGCGTGGAATTCATCATAGTGCGGATCTGCACCGGCGAGGTGTGGGTGCGCAGGACCGTGCTGCCGCCCTCGGCGTCCGGCCGGTGCGGCAGGTAGAAGGTATCGTGCATCTGCCGGGCGGGGTGTTCCTCCGGCATGTTGAGGGCGGTGAAGTTGTGGAAATCGTCCTCGATGTCCGGCCCCTCGGCGACCGAGTACCCCATCTCGGCGAAGATCGCCGTCAACTCGTCGATGGTCTGGGTGATCGGGTGCACATGGCCGGCCGATTCCGGCCGCACCGGCAGCGAGACGTCGACGCGCTCGGCCTCCAGCCGGCCGGCCATGGCGCCGCGCTCCAACACCCGGCGCCGCGCCTCGATCGCCTCGGCCACCGCCATTTTGACTTCGTTGAGCGCCGCGCCGGCCGCCTTGCGCGCGTCCGGTTCGAGCCCGCCCAGTGTCTTCATCAGCCCGGTGATGCGGCCCTTCTTGCCCAGCGCGGCGACCCGGGCGGCGTCGAGCGCCGCCAGATCGGCGGCGGTCTCGACGGCGCCCAGCACCTCGCCGCGGATCGCGTCCAGTTCCTTCATTCCTCGGCTCCCCTGCCGTGGGCACAGCCCACCGGCCCATACGAAAAGGGGCCGCGGCCCTGCCAGGCCTGGCCCCTTCGCTTTTCCTGCAGCCTGCCGATCCGTTGGCCCCGAAGGGCCGGTCGTCGGATCAGGCGGCCTTGTTCAGCGCGGCCTGGGCCTGGTCGACCAAGGCCTTGAACGCGTCCGGCTCGCGCACCGCCAGGTCGGACAGCACCTTGCGGTCGACCTCGATGCCGGCCAGCGTCACGCCGTGCATGAATTGGGAATAGGTCAGCCCCTGCTCGCGCACCCCGGCGTTGATCCGCTGGATCCACAGCGAACGGAACGTCCGCTTGCGGTTGCGTCGGTCGCGATAGGCGTATGACAGCGCTTTCTCGACGCGCCGGGCGGCCGCCTTGAAGGTATTCTTGCTGCGGCCGCGATAGCCCTTGGCGAGCTTCAGGACCTTCTTGTGGCGGGCGTGGTTGGTCGTCCCGCGTTTGACTCGTGCCATGGTTCTGCTCCGCCCTAGCCGTTCGGCAACATGTAGCGCTTCACCTTCGCGGCGTCGCCATCGGCCATCAGTTTGGTGCCCTGGTTGCGCTCCTTGGCCGCCTTGGTCTTGCTGATCAGGCGGTGCCGCCGATAGGCGGAGTTGAACCGGACCTTGCCGGTCGCGGTCAACCGGAAGCGCCGCTTGGCGGAGCTCTTGGTCTTCATCTTGGGCATTTTCTGTTCCTTCTTGATCGACGCGATCCGCCAGGCGGATCGCAAGCGGCGGCTGGGCATGCCCGAGGGGCTCGTCCTATGCGAGCCCGGCCTCACCACCACGACGGAGCGCGGGTTATACAAGCGAGATTGTTCCAAGGCAAGGCCCGGCCGCCGCGTTTCCGCCGTCCGGCCGGACCCGGTCTCGAGGGGTCGTCTGGACAGGCCGACGACCCGGGCCGGCACCGCTAGCGCGGCGACAGCACCATCACCATCTGGCGGCCTTCCATCCTCGGCATCTGCTCGACCTTGGCCAATTCTTCCAGCTCGTCGCGAACCCGGATCAACACGTTCATGCCGAGCTCCTGATGCGCCATCTCGCGGCCGCGGAAGCGCAGGGTCACCTTGACCTTGTCGCCTTCGTCGATGAACCGGCGGGCGTTGCGCATCTTGACCTCGTAGTCGTGGCTGTCGATGTTCGGCCGCAGTTTGATCTCCTTGATGTCGATCGTCTTCTGCTTCTTGCGGGCCTCGTTCTTCTTCTTCTGGGCCTCGTATTTGTACTTGCCGTAGTCGAGCACCTTGCAGACCGGCGGGTCGGCATTGGGCGACACCTCGACCAGGTCGAGACCCGCTTCTTCCGCGGCCCACAGGGCTTCGCGCAACGGCACCACGCCGATCATATTGTTCTCGGCGTCGATCAGACGGACGGACAGCACGTTGATCTCGGTATTCACCCGCGGCCCTTCCCGGGACGGCGGTGCGTTATGGGGTGGTCTGGCTATAAATATTCCCTCCGTTTAGGGCGTCAGGCCGCTGCGTTCTGCGACAAGGGCGACTGCGCCTCGGTTGCAAGTGTATGGAGCGCCTGATCCAGGGCAAGGATTTCTTGCGCCTTGCCCCCCAGGCGACGGATCGCGACCGTGCGCTCCTCGGCTTCCCGCTTGCCGACCACGACCATGATCGGCACCTTCTTCAGGCTGTGCTCGCGGACCTTGTAATTGATCTTTTCGTTGCGCAGATCAAGCTCCGCGCGCAACCCGGCGCCGGTCAGCGCCGCCGCCACCTCTTCGGCATAGTCGTCGCTGTCCTGGGTGATCGTCGCCACCACCGCCTGCACCGGCGCCAGCCACAGCGGCAGCCGGCCGGCGAAGTGCTCGATCAGCACGCCGATGAAGCGCTCCATAGAGCCCAGGATCGCCCGGTGCAGCATCACCGGCCGGTGCTTCTGGCCGTCCTCCGCCACATAGTTGGCGTCCAGCCGCTCCGGCAGCACGAAATCGAGCTGCAGGGTGCCGCATTGCCAGGATCGGCCGATCGCGTCGCGCAAGTGGAATTCCAGCTTCGGCCCGTAGAACGCGCCTTCGTCCGGAAGGATCTCGAAGGCCAGCCCGGCCGCCCGTGCCGCCGCCTCCAGTGCCGCTTCCGCCCGGTCCCAGGTGGCGTCGTCGCCGGCCCGGACCACCGGACGCGTCGCCAGCTTGACCACCACGTCGTCGAAGCCGAGGTCGTGGTAGACCGACTCCAGAAGCGCGCAGAACTCGATGCTCTCCGGCGTGATCTGGTCCTCGCGGCAGAAGATGTGCGCGTCGTCCTGGGTGAACTGGCGCACCCGCAGCAGGCCATGCAGCGCTCCCGACGGTTCGTTGCGGTGGCACGAGCCGAATTCGGCCATGCGGATCGGCAGGTCGCGATAGCTCTTGATGCCCTGCTTGAAGATCTCGACATGGCAGGGGCAGTTCATCGGCTTCAGCGCCAGCAGCCGGTCTTCCGACTCGGGCACGGCGAAGATGCCGTCGCCGAACTTCTCCCAATGGCCGGAGCGCTCCCACAGGGTGCGATCGACCAGCTGCGGCGTGCGCACCTCATCATAGCCGGACCCACCGAGCCGGGCGCGGATATACTCCTCGAGCAGGCGGTAGATCGTCCAGCCCTTCGGGTGCCAGAAGATGCTGCCGGCCGCCTCCTCCTGCAGGTGGAACAGCTCCATCTCGCGGCCGAGCCGCCGATGGTCGCGGCGCTCCGCCTCCTCGAGCTGCTCCAGATAGGCGCGCAGTTCCTTGTCGTCGCGCCACGCGGTGCCATAGATCCGTTGCAGCATGGCGTTGCGGTGGTCGCCGCGCCAATAGGCGCCGGCCAGCTTGGTCAGCTTGAAGGCGCCGCCGACCCGGCCGGTCGTCGGCATGTGCGGCCCGCGGCAGAGATCGAGCCATTCGCCCTGGCGGTAGATCGAGATCGTCTCGCTCTCCGGCAGATCCTGGATGATCTCCGCCTTGTACTTCTCGCCCAGGTTCTTGAAAAACTCGATCGCCTCGGTCCGGTCCCACACCTCCCGCGTGAAGGGCCGGTTGGCGGCGACGATCTTCCGCATGGCCGCCTCGATCTTCTTCAGATCCTCCGGCGTGAACGGCTCGTCGCGGGCGAAATCGTAATAGAAGCCGTTCTCGATCGCCGGGCCGATCGTCACCTGGGTGCCGGGATAGAGCGACTGCACCGCCTCGGCCATCACATGCGCGGCGTCGTGGCGGATCAGCTCCAGCGCCTCGGGCGAGGTGCGGGTCACGATCTCGACCGCGGCATCGGCGGCGATCACGGTGTCGAGGTCGCGCACCATGCCATCGATCTTCATGGCCAGGGCGGCCTTGGCCAGCCCCTTGCCGATGGAGGCGGCGATTTCGGCGCCGGAAACCGCGCCGTCATACTCTCTGACGCTGCCGTCCGGCAACGTGATGGCGACGCCGCCGCTCTTGCCGGCGGCGCCCTTCTCGGCGGTCCGCATGTCGTTCATTTCCTAGCCTCGGCGCGGGGGCACTCTATGTCCACCGCCGCCCGAGTCAAGTCAACCGCGACCCTCACGCCATGGCTCGTGCGGTCTGTGGCGCCCCGGCCAGCAGCTCCTCATAGACGGCCAGGGTGGCGTTGGTCATCCTTTGCCGGCTGAAACGGCTGGCGACATGGGCGATCGCCCGCTCCGCCATGGCCTTGCGCTGGTATTCGTTGAGGTCGAGCGCGGTGGCGAGCGCCCGCGCCAGGGCGCCCGGATCGTTCGGCGGCACCAGCCAGCCGGTCTCGCCCTCGACCACCGTCTCCGTCGGGGCGCCGATATTGGTGGCGATCACCGGCCGGCCGAGGGCCTGGGCCTCGACCACCGTGCGGCCGAACCCCTCCGGCTCGATCGAGGCGCTGACCACCACGTCGGACAGCTTGTACGCCGCCGCCATGTCGTCGCAATGGTCGGTGACGTGGACGATGGCTTCGAGCCCCAGCTTTTCCACCCGGCTTTCCAGCTCGCGGCGATAAGCGGTACGGCCCTGGTCGGAGCCGACCAGCAGGCAGCGGATGTCGCTGCGCCCCAGCTCCGCCAATGCCTCCAGCAGCACCCCATGGCCCTTCAGCCGGGTCAGCCGGCCGGGCAGCAGGATGACCGGAATATCCTCGGGCAGCCGCCACTCCTGGACCAGCTTGATGACCCGCTCCGGGCTCACCCGCTCCGGGCTGAAGATGTCGAGGTCGACGCCGCGCGGGATGGTGCACACGCGCTCCGGGTCAACGCGATAGTTCGCCAGGATGTGCTGGCGGATATAGTCGGAGATGGCGATCACCTTGTCGGCCCGCACCATCGACGAGTTGTACAGCTTCTTCAGCGGGTTGCTGGTGCCGTAGACGCCGTGGAACGTGGTCACGAACGGCACCTTGCAGCGCCGCGCCGCGAAATAGGCGCTCCAGGCCGGGGCGCGGCTGCGGGCATGCACCAGATGCACCCCCTCGGCGCGGATCAGCCTGGCCAGCCGGCCGATATTGGCGCGCATCTTGAACGGGTTCTTGGTGTCGACCGGCAGTTCCACATGGCGGGCGCCGACGCGCGGCAATTCGCGGACCATGTGGCCGCCGGCCGAGGCGACCAGGGCGTCGCCGCCACGGGCGACGACGGCGGCGGCCACGTCGACGCAACCGCGCTCCGCGCCGCCGGTCTGAAGGCTCGGCAGCACCTGCAGAATGACAGGGCCGGGTGGTTTTTCGGACTCGGTCACGATGTTAGCACCCACCATCATACGGGCGACCTTGCAGACCCTTCGGGCGGCGTCGCGCGGCACTTGCGATGCACTGCATCGCGGCGGACCACGCTCCTGGCCGAAGTCGCTGTAAGGTCGTCATACAGGGCATCCTTCCATGATGGTGGGTACTATGGTCGCGACGCTGCGGCAAATGGCAGCAAAGGGAACTCTCCACGGCATGGGCGAGATGGCCGATCTCTATACCTTAACAACGTCACGCGGGGCCAGCATTGCCTTCTCCCGCTCTCGGCCGGCGACGGGGCAACCGGCGGCCCTGCCCGGCGTGGTGTTCTGCGGCGGCTTCCGCTCGGACATGAGCGGCACCAAGGCCAGCTTCCTCGACGACGTCTGCCGGCGCCGCAGCCAACCCTATCTGCGCTTCGACTATTCCGGCCACGGCCGCTCGGACGGCCGCTTCGAGGACGGCACCATCGGCGGCTGGCTGGCCGATACCCTGGCAGTCCTCGACGGCGCGACCGACGGCCCGCAGATCCTGGTCGGCTCGTCGATGGGCGGCTGGATCGCCACCCTGGCGGCGCTGGCCCGGCCGGAGCGCGTCGCCGGGCTGGTCTGCGTTGCCGCGGCGCCAGATTTCACCGAAGAGCTGATCTGGGACCGGCTCGACGAAACCGCCCGCGCCAGGTTGCGCGCCGACGGCGTCATCCATCGGCCCTCCGACTACGCCGACGCCCCCGACCCGATCGCCCTGGCGCTGATCGAGGAGGGCCGTCGGCACCTGATTCTCGGCGGCCCGGTCGATCTCGCGATCCCGGTCCGGCTGATCCACGGCATGGCCGATGCCGACGTGCCGTGGCGGCAGAGCCTGCGGTTCGCAGAGCGCATCGCCGGCCCCGATGTGCGGCTGACCCTGGTCAAGGACGGCGATCATCGCCTGTCCCGCGACGCCGATCTCGCCCTGCTGGCGGCGGCGGTGGCGGAGGTGAGCGCGGCCGGCCTCAGCGCATCAGCCGGCGGCGGCGGCGGCGGAACAGGGTGACCAGCAGCAGGCCGGGGATGCCGAACACGGCGGCGACCAGCCCCAGCCCGGCGGCGATCGGCCACAACAGCACGGTCACGATGCCCGGGTCCCAGAGTTTCGGGTGCAGATAGCGCTGGGTCACCGCCTGCACCAGGTTCAGGCTCTCGGAATCGGTGTCGAACCAGTATTTGCCGCCAGCCAATTCGAAGATCGGCACGCCGTCCTGCCAGAGAACCCCGGCATAGACCAGCGCCAGCACGGCCAGCAGCAGCAGGACATAGCCGATCCCGCGAATCACGAACATGCCAAACGCTCCCCGCAGCGATTCGCCGCATTAGACACAAGCGGCGGAGGCAATGCAAAAAGCCGGCCGGGGCCGGTGGCAGTCGCCGGCTTGCGGAAGCCGCCGGCCGCCAGTATCTTGCGCCGCCCTTTTCCGGGCACCGGTTCCGCGGAGGGATGGCCGAGCGGTTTAAGGCGCACGCCTGGAAAGCGTGTTGGGGCGGAAGCCCCTCGAGGGTTCGAATCCCTCTCCCTCCGCCA
>JABDIP010000192.1 GCA_013003675.1 Inquilinus sp. | reverse complement strand
CAGATCGTCGGCGACCGTGGCGCGGTCCACAGCCTGATGGGCCAGGGGGTCGACCCGCACCTCTACCGGCCGCCCCGATCCGACATCGCCCGCCTGGCCGGCGCCGATATCCTTTTCTACAACGGCTTGAAGCTCGAGCCGCAGATGGAGGAATCCCTCGACCGGCTGGCGGCCGCCGGCCGCCCTGTCATCGCCGTTGGCGAGCGGTTGGACCCGGCGCTCTTGTTAAGTCCTGTCGAGTTCGCCGGCCATTCCGACCCGCATCTGTGGATGGACGTTGCCCTGTGGAGGCGCGCGACCGAGGCGGCGCGCGACGCCCTGATCGCGTTCGACCCGGCGGGAGCCGAAACCTACGCCGCCAACGCCGCCGCCTATCTCGAGAAACTGACGGCACTCGACCGGTTCGCCGATCGGGCCCTGGCCTCGGTCCCGCCATCGGCCCGGGTGCTGGTCACCGCCCATGACGCCTTCAACTATTTCGGCCGCGCCTACGGCTTCGAGGTGATCGGCATCCAGGGCATCAGCACCGAGAGCGAGGCCGGGCTCAGGCGCATCGAGGAGCTGGTCGATCTGCTGGTCGAGCGGCGCATCGCCGCGGTCTTCGTCGAGACCTCGGTCTCCGACCGCAACGTCCGGGCGCTGATCGCCGGTGCCGCCGCCCGCGGCCACAGGATGTCGATCGGTGGTGCGCTCTATTCCGACGCGATGGGGGCCCCGGGTACCTATGAAGGCACCTATATCGGCATGATCGACCACAATGTGACGACCATCGCCGCCGCGCTCGGCGGCGAGGTTTCGCTGCGCGGAATGACCGGGCAATTGGCCGCTCTGGCCGACTGAACCGTGGCGCCGTGCTGACGACACCGCAACCCTCTGCGACGACTGCCGCCGCGCCGCTCGCCGAGGCCGACCGGCCGCTGTCGGTGCGCGGCCTGACCGTCGCCTATCACCACAAGCCGGTGCTCTGGGACGTCGACTACAGCGCCCCGGCCGGCGGCCCCATCGCCATCGTCGGCCCGAACGGGGCCGGCAAGTCGACCTTCATCCGCGCCGTGCTGGGGTTGGTGCCGCGTCTGTCGGGCGAGGTGCGGGTCTTCGGCCGGCCCGTCGAGCGCCAGCGCCGCGCGATCGGCTATGTCCCCCAGCGCAGCAGCGTCGATTGGGATTTCCCCGCCTCCGCCCTCGATGTGGTGGCCATGGGCCTCTATGGCCGTATCGGCTGGCTGCGGCCGGTGCGCAACCGCCACCGCGAGCAGGCGCTGGCCCATCTCGACCAGGTCGGCATGGCCGAATTCGCCGGCCGCCAGATCGGCCAGCTCTCCGGCGGCCAGCAGCAGCGGGTGTTCCTCGCCCGCGCCTTGGCCCAGGACGCGCGGCTCTACTTCATGGACGAGCCCTTCGCCGGCGTTGACGCCGCCACCGAGCGCGCGATCGCCAAGGTGCTGGCCGAACTGGACCGCCAGGGACGCACCGTCGTCTGCGTGCATCACGACCTGCAGACCGCGCCCGACTATTTCCGCCACGTGTTGCTGTTGAACGGGCGGGTGGTGGCGGCGGGACCGATGGAGACGACCTTCACCGTCGCCAATCTGCAGGTCGCCTATGGTGGCCTGCTGGCCGCCGAGTTGGCCGCCACCGCGGCGACCGCCTAATCGCGCCGCGGCTGCGACGATGACCCTCGCCGAGGTATTCGACGTCCTGCTCTTCCGTGCCGGGTTCAACACGGCGGTGGTGCTGGCCGGCGCGGCGATGCTCGGCGCGGGAGCCGGGCTGATCGGTGTCTTCGTGCTGCTGCGCAGACGGGCCCTGGTCTCCGACGCCATCAGCCACGCGACCCTGCCCGGGGTGGCGCTCGGCTTCCTCGCCGCCGTCGGGCTCGGCCTCGACGGCCGCAACCTGCCGATCCTGCTGGTCGGCGCCGCCAGCACCGGCATTCTCGGCATCCTCGCCGTGCAATGGATCCGCGACCGCACCCGGCTGCCCGAGGACGCCGCCATCGGCACCGTGCTCAGCGTCTTCTTCGGCGCCGGCATCGTGCTGCTCAGTCACATCCAGACGCTTGCGGTCGGTGGCCAGGCAGGGCTCGACACGTTCCTGATCGGGCAGGCGGCGGCGATGAGCCGGGCCGATGCGCTGCTGATCGGCGGCGCCGCCGCCCTCGTCGTGCTGATCGCCCTCGCCGCCTTCAAGGAATTCGCGCTGGTCTGCTTCGACCCCGACTTCGCCGGTGCCGGTGGCTGGCGCGTCGGCCGGATCGACCTGGTGATGCTGGCGCTGCTGCTGGCGGTGGTCGTCATCGGCCTGAAGACAGTCGGCCTGATCCTGATCATCGCCCTGGTCATCGTGCCGCCGGTCGCCGCCCGCTTCTGGACCGAACGGCTCAACCGCATGGCGCTGGCCGCCGCGCTGTTCGGCGCCGCCAGCGGCTATCTCGGCGCCGCCGCCTCCGCCCTCTTGCCGCGCCTGCCGGCCGGCGGCGTCATCGTTCTCGTGGCCGGAGCGCTGTTCGTCGTCAGCCTGCTCTTCGCCCCGGCCCGCGGCGTGCTGGCGGGCGCCGTGCGCCGCCTTCGCTTCCGCATGGCCATCGCCCGCCGTCAGGGGCTCCTGGCGGTCGCCGGGGGCGAGGCCATTGCCGATCCGATCGCGCGCCTGGTCCTGCGCCGAAACGGCCTGATCGACCGGCAGGACCGGCCGACTGAATCCGGCAGGACGGCCGCCGCCGCAGCCCGGCGCGAACAGCGCCTGTGGCGGCGCTATCGGGCGGACTATCCGACCGACGCGATCGCCGACCGGGAATGGTCGCTGGCGCCGATCGACGCAGTGCTGCCGGCCGATCTGGTCGCCGAACTGGAACGCCGGGTGGCGGCGTCATGATCCTGACCGTCGAGGACTTCCTGCACATCGACCTTCCGGCGCTGATGGCGGCGGTACTGGCGGCGGTCAGCTGCGGGTTGCTCGGGAACTTCCTGGTCCTGCGGCGGCAGGCGCTGATCGGCGATGCAATCTCGCATCTGGTGCTGCCCGGCATCGTCGTCGGCTTCCTGATCGCCGGCGAGGTCCTCACCGTGGCGATGATGGCCGGCGCCCTTGGCGCGGCGCTGGTCGGCGTGCTGCTGATCGAGGCGATCCGGCGGCTCGGCGGAATCGAGAGCGGCGCCGCCATGGGCGTCGTCTTCACCGTGATGTTCGCCGCCGGGGTCGTCCTGCTGGAGCAGACCGGCAGTGCCGCGGTCCATCTCGATGTCGAGCACGCGCTCTATGGCGCCCTGGAGACGACGCTGTGGCTGACGCCAACCGGCTGGGAATCGCTGGCCGATCCCGCGGTCTGGGCAACCCTGCCGCGCGAGGTGACCACGCTGGCGGCGGTCACGGCAATCGTCGTCGCTGCGATCGTCCTGTTCTACAAGGAACTGAAGATCGTCGCCTTCGATCCGGATCTGGCAACCAGCCTCGGCTTCTCCGCCCGCACCGTGAGCGCCGGGCTGGTCGTTCTGGTGGCGATGGCCGCTGTCGCCGCCTTCGACGCGGTCGGCTCGATCCTGGTCATCGCCATGTTCATCTGCCCGGCCTCGACGGCGCGGATGCTGACCGACCGATTGTCCCGGCAGCTCTTGCTCAGCGTGCTCGCCGCCACCCTCGCCGGCATCGGCGGCTATGTGCTTGCGGCGTTCGGTCCGTTCTGGTTCGGCGGCGAGAATTCGTTGAACGCCGCCGGCATGATTGCGGTCGTCGCCGGCGCGCTGCAAACCCTGGCGATGCTGCTCGCGCCGCGCTATGGAGTCCTGCCGCGCATGTTCCGGCGCTGGCGGATCCGCGCGACGGGCTGACCGAGTACCACCGCCCGATTTCGCGGCCCGATTTCACGGCCCAGTTTCACGGATTGTACATATTGCGGCGACATGGTCTGGTGTCGCCGGAAAGCGCCCGAGCACCATGTCCTATCTGCAATTCGTCCTCCGGAATCGCCGGTTCCTCGCCTTCGGCGTGCTCATGACGATGGCGTCGAGCTTCGGGCAGACCTATTTCGTGGCGCTGTTCGGCGCTGACATCCGCGCCGAGTTCGGCCTCGGCCATGGCAGTTTCGGCTTCATCTATTCGATCGCCACGGTGGTCAGCGCCGGCTGCCTGATCTGGGTCGGCCGGCTGATCGACGAGATGCCGTTGCGGCGCTATGCGGTTTTCGTGTGCACTGGGCTGATCGCCGCCACCTTCGCCCTGGCGTTCGCGCAGACCATCGTCTTCCTGTTCCTGGCGCTGTTCGCGCTGCGGCTGACCGGCCAGGGCCTGATGACCCACACCGCGATCACCGGCATGGTTCGCGGCTTCTCGGCGACCCGCGGCAAGGCGGTCAGTATCGCCAACCTGGGCATGCCGCTCGCCGAGGGAACGTTTCCGATCATGGCGGTGGCGATCACTGCGACGCTAGGCTGGCGGCACTCCTGGATCCTGTTCGGTGTCGGCCTCTCCGTGCTGTTGGTCCCGACCGTGCTCTGGCTGCTCAGGGACGATGGCCGCACGGCGCCGAACGCCACGCCCGCCGCCCCTCTTCCGGAGCCGGCCGGACGCCGCTGGACCCGCGGCGACGTGCTGCGCGATCCGCGCTTCTATCTGGTCCTGCCGGCGGTGCTGGCGCCATCGTTCATCATCACCGGCATGTTCTTTCACCAGGTACATCTGGCCGATTCCAAGGGCTGGAGCCTGACCCTCCTGGCGACGGCCTTCATCGGCTTCTCCGCGGCGCATTCCCTGACCGGGCTCGCGACCGGCCCGGCGATCGACCGGTTCGGCGCCACCCGTCTGATGCCCTACGTGCTGCTGCCGCTGGGCTGCGGTTTGCTGCTCCTGACCCTGTCCGGCCATCCGGCGATCGCGTTCGGCTACATGATCGCCGCCGGGATCGGCGCCGGGATCGCCTCGACGACCGTGGCGGCGATGTGGGCCGAGGTGTACGGTCTCGCCCATCTGGGCGCGATCCGGGCGCTGACCACGTCGCTGGGGGTCCTGTCGAGCGCCCTGTCGCCGGTTCTCTTCGGCTGGATGATCGACCTTGGCGTCTCGATGGATCGGCTGGCTCTCATGAACCTGGCCTATGTGCTGCTCGCCGCGGCGCTGGTGCCCCTCGCCTTCCGCCGGGCCGTGGCGGCCCGGCCGGTCTGAGCGGCGGCCGGAGCCGGAGACGGAGGCCAATATGGTGGACGCAACGGGAATGATTGCGCTCGGCCTGATGAGCGGCACCTCGATGGACGGCATCGACGCCGCCATCGTGACCACCGACGGAGAACGGGTCGTTTCCACCGGGCCGTGGGCGACCTATCCCTACGAGCCGGCGCTGAGGGCCGAATTGGCTGCCGTCGTCGAGGCGGCGGAGAATGCCGACCCCGGCGCGCTGGGTGCGCTGGAGACGGCGCTGACCGACGCCAACGCGGCGGCCGTCCTGGCCCTGCTGCGCGACAACGGCCTATCGTCGTCCGACATCGACATCGTCGGCTTTCACGGCCAGACCGTGCTGCATCGTCCGGACCGCCGCGTGACCCGGCAACTGGGCGACGGCGGCCGGCTGGCCCGGGCCATCGGCATCGACGTGGTCAACGACTTCCGGAGCGCCGATGTGGCCGCCGGCGGACAGGGCGCGCCCTTCGCGCCGCTCTATCATCTGGCGCTGGCGAAGGGGCTCGAGCGGCCCCTGGCGGTCCTCAATCTCGGTGGGGTCGCCAACGTGACCTACATCGGCACCGGCGGACCGGATGACGTCCTCGCCTTCGATACCGGCCCCGGCAACGCCATGATCGACGATTGGGTCGCCGGCCATACCGGCCGGAGATTCGACGAGGACGGGCGCCTGGCCGCCGCCGGCACTCCCGACCGGGGCCGGCTTGCCCGCCTGCTCGCGCATGGTTATTTCGCGTTGGCGCCGCCGAAATCCCTCGACCGCAACGACTTCTCGGCGGCCGCGTTGGCGGGGTTGTCGACGGCCGACGGCGCGGCGACGCTGACCGCCTTCGCCGCCGCCGCCATCGCGCGCGGCCGTGCCCATCTGCCGGCGCCGCCGAAGCGCTGGCTGGTCGGCGGCGGCGGTCGTCACAACGC
>JABDIP010000189.1 GCA_013003675.1 Inquilinus sp. | reverse complement strand
GCTCCGCCCAACGGGCGGAGCGGATTCCGGGATCGCCGCCCAGCGCGTGGACGGCGAGGCCGCTATCGTCGGCGAGCGCCGGCAGGCCGGTGCCGGCGGCCGCGGCGCGCGCCTTCAGCGCCGCGTTGGCGAGGAAGCTGTCGCCGGTTTCCTCCGGGTCGTCGAGGCCGAAATCGGCGGCGGCGGGAAACCGGGCGACCCGGCCGGCCAGCAACGCGGCGATCTCGCGCACCTTGCCGGGGTTGTGGCTGGCGATGACCAGGGTGTCGCCGGAAAAACGTCTTGTCATGGCCGGTGTTGATAACGACCCTGTGGCGGAAGTCAAACCGGCGCTGGCGGACAGGGCCGCGCGGCGGCGGGAAACGAAGAGAGGCGCGACATGAAAGTAGCATTCTTGGGCATGGGCGTGATGGGGGCCCCGATGGCCGGCCATTTGGCAAAGGCCGGTCACGAGGTCGCCGTCTATAATCGTACGTCGTCCCGTGCCGAGGCCTGGACCACTCAGCATGGGGGCACCGCCGCCGCATCCCCGGCAGCGGCCGCCGACGGGGCGGCCATCGTCTTCGTCTGCGTCGGCAACGACGACGATGTGCGCAACGTCGTGCTGGGCGACGGTGACGCCACTGGGGGAGCCCTGGCCGGCACCGCCCGGGGCAGCATCCTGGTCGACCACACGACCGCCTCCGCCACCCTGGCGCGGGAGTTGGACGCCGCCTGCCGGGAGCGCGGCGTCGGCTTCCTCGATGCGCCGGTATCCGGCGGCCAAGCCGGGGCCGAGAACGGCGCGCTGACGGTGATGGTCGGCGGCGAGCAATCCACCTTCGACACCGCCAAGCCGGTGATCGACGCCTATGCCAGGGCCTGCACCCTGATGGGACCGGCCGGCTCGGGACAATTGACCAAGATGGTCAACCAGATCTGCATCGCCGGGCTGGTCCAGGCCTTGTCGGAGGGGATGAACTTCGCCCAGAAGGCCGGCCTCGACGGCGAGAAGGTGCTCGAGGTGATCTCGAAGGGCGCGGCGCAGTCCTGGCAGATGGAGAACCGTGGCCAGACCATGCTGCGCGGCGAGTTCGAGTTCGGTTTCGCCGTCGACTGGATGCGCAAGGATTTGTCGATCTGCCTGGAGGAAGCCCGCGGCAACGGCGCCCGGCTGCCGGTGACCGCACTGGTTGACCAGTTCTACGCCGCGGTGCAGGCGAAGGGCGGCAAACGCTGGGATACCTCGAGCCTGATCGAGGTGCTGCGCGACAGGGGCTGATCGCCGGGACCGAGCGCCAGGTGGCATCGCCTCCAGTTGAGGCTGGCTACGAACGAGCCGCTGCAATCGCTTGTTTTTGCGCCTCTACCAGCTCGGAGATACCCTTGCGCGCCAGGGTCAGCATCTCCAGGAACGGGTCGTCGGCGAAGGGTTCGGTCTCCGCCGTCGCCTGGATCTCGACGATGCCGCCGCCGCCGGTGAGGACGAAATTGGCATCGGCCTGGGCCTTGCTGTCCTCGGCGTAGTCCAGGTCGAGCACCGGGACGCCGCGCCACAGGCCGCAGGAGATCGCCGCGACGTGGTCGGTCAGCGGCGACGCCTTCAGCGCCTTGATCTGCTGCAGATGGCGGATGGTCAGCGCCAGGGCAACGTAGCTGCCGGTGATCGCGGCGGTCCGGGTGCCGCCATCGGCCTGCAGCACGTCGCAATCGATGCGGATCTGGAACTCGCCTAGCGCCTTCAGATCGGTCACCGCGCGCAACGAGCGGCCGATCAGACGTTGGATCTCCTGAGTCCGGCCGCTCTGCCTGCCCCGCGCCGCCTCCCGGTCGGTGCGCTTGTCCGTGGCGCGCGGCAACATGCCGTACTCCGCCGTCACCCAGCCGCGACCGCTGCCCTTCAGCCATTGCGGCACCCGGTCCTCGACCGAGGCCGTGCACAATACATGAGTGTCGCCGAAGCGGGCGATGCACGCGCCTTCCGCGTATTTGTTGACATCGGTCTCAAGCGAGACGGGCCGGAGCGCGTCCGGGGCTCGGCCGGAAGGTCGCATCGGGCGGTTTCCTTTGGTGTTGGAGGGCGTCGCAAGCTATCCTCCGAACCGCGTCGCGTCCAGACTCGCGGCTCGAGGCGGCCACGGAAACCGCTGGCCCGACGGTTGACGCCCGGCGACCGGGTCACCAAATAGCGGAACGTTTCGCAATGGATGGGACGAGGCGAATTCTGCGCTCTCCGACAGACATCATTCCCGGGCTGAGCGAACGGTCGCGGGACATATTCCGGCACATCGTCGACGCCTATGTGCAGACCGGCGAACCGGTCGGCTCGCGCACGATTTCCCGGCGCCTGGGGCTGGAGCTGTCGGCGGCGACGATCCGCAACGTCATGGCCGATCTGGAGGAGGCCGGGCTGCTGTTCGCGCCGCATACCTCCGCCGGACGGCTGCCGACCGAGGCCGGCCTGCGGCTGTTCGTGCACGGCTTGATGGAAGTCGGCGACATGACAGAGGACGAGCGGGAGAGCATCGCTGCGCAATGCGGCACCGTCGGCCGCAACCCGGCCGAGGTGCTGGAAGAGGCGACCCGCGTGCTGTCCGGCCTGTCGAGTTGCGCCGGCCTGGTGATGGCGCCGAAGGCCGACCGCCCGCTCAAGCACATCGAATTCGTCAATCTGTCGCCCGGCCGGGCGCTGGTGGTGCTGGTGGACGAGGACGGCACGGTGGAAAACCGGGTCGTCGAGGTGCCGCTGGGCATTCCCGCCTCGACGCTGATGACCGCTTCGAACTACCTCAATGCGCGGCTCGTCGGCCGGACGATGGGCGAGGCGAGCGACGACATCACCGGCGAGATCGAGCTCCAACGCAACCAGATCGATGCGCTGACCGCCAAGGTGGTGAAGGCCGGCCTGGCCACCTGGGCCGGCGACAGCCCCGGCGGAACGCTGATCGTCAAGGGCCAGTCGCGGCTGCTGAGCGATATCGAAGCCCTGGAGGATCTGGATCGCATCCGGACCCTGTTCGACGCCCTGGAAACCAAGGAGGCGATGTTGCGTCTGCTTGACGCGGCCGGCAAGGCGGAGGGCGTGCAGATCTTCATCGGCGCCGAGAACGACCTGTTCAGCCACGCCGGCTGTTCGCTGGTGATCGCGCCGTTCAAGGACAAGCGGGCGCACATCGTCGGTGCCATCGGCGTCATCGGCCCGACCCGGCTCAACTACGCGCGGATCATTCCGATGGTCGACTACACCGCCAAGGTCGTCGGTCGACTGTTGTGGAACAAGTCAGACGAGCACCAAGCGGCATGACCGAAGATACGACGAACCAGGGCCCCGAGGAGGGGCAGCCGAAGGCTGCGGAGTCGGCGGACGAAACGCCTTGTATGCCGGCCCCGGTCGAGGATGCCGCACCGGCACCAGCGGCCGAAGGGAAGGCCGAGGCGACCGGCGAACCGTCGACCGGAGAACCGTCGGCCGGCGAACCGGCGGCCGCCCAACCCGGTGCCGGCCAGCCCCGCGGCGAGGCGCCATCCCCGGAGGCCGTGATCGCCCGGCTGCGGGCCGAGGCGGAGACGTTGCGCGACCAGATGCTGCGCGCCCTGGCCGACGCCGAGAATACCCGGCGGCGGGCCGAGAAGGCGCAACAGGACACGGCCAAATACGCCATCGCCGATTTCGCCCGCGACATCCTGTCGACGGCCGACAATCTGCGCCGCGCCCTCGACGCCGTGCCCGAGGACGGGATCAGCGGCGAGGCGGTGCTGAAGACGCTGACCGAGGGCGTCGCCGCCACCGAACAGGGACTTCTGGGCTGTTTCGAGAAGTTCGGGGTGCGGCGGATCGAGGCTCTCGACCAGCGCTTCGACCCGAATCTCCATCAGGCGATGTTCGAGGTGCCGGATACCGGCAAGGAATCCGGCACCGTGGTGCAGGTCATCCAGGACGGCTATGTGATCCACGACCGCCTGCTGCGGCCGGCCCTGGTCGGCGTGGCCAAGGCGGCGCCGGCGCAGAAGGTCGACACCACCGCCTGAGAGCGGGTCACCCGCCATCTCCCGCCGCTCCTCCGCCCAGCATCGGTACCGCCGGGTCGCGTGCCCGGAACGCCGCCCGGGCGCGGGCGCCATCGCTGACCGCATAGCAATAGGCACAGCCGTGGGGGCAGGTGTCGTAGGCGCCGATATCGCGGCTCTCCGCGCATTGGCAGCCGGGCCGGTTGCCCTTGGTTCGGGCCGCGATGGGCCGGCCGGCGACATCCGAGAGGCGAACGGCGTCGATGCAGCGGCTGGGCGCCAGCCCGTCGACCAGCAGGGCGCTCTGGCTGCACAGGGGGGCGGTCATGCCCCGCTCGGCGGCGATCGCCGCCAGCTCGCGCAGCATGGCGCGTTTCGCCTCCGCATCCGGGTCGCGCCAGGCGAAGCCCTGCCGGGCCGCGGCCCGGTCGAGGTTGCGGGCGGTCTTGCGGTAGATCTGCGCCCAGGACACGACCACCTCGTCACAGGCGCCGGCCAGGGCCTCCGCCAGCCGGGCGAACTGCCGCCGGTGCCAGTCGTCCGGGGTCAGGTCGCTGGCCAGCACCGGGTCGTAACGCCAAACAACGGCACGCGGGCCGTAGGCGGCGCGCAGGGCGCGGATGTCGGCGATGGCATGGTCGACGCCGACCACCGATCGCTCCAGGGCCCGCGGATAGCCGGTGACCGTGTACTGCACCACGAACGGCACCCCGCGCCGCGCGATTTCCGCCAGAATCGGCTGGAAAGGGGCGGCGTTACGGGTCCAGAACACGAAGCCGTCGAGCGCCGGCCCGGCCAGCGCCACCCGATAGGACCGGCCCCCGTAGGGGTTGGCGACATCGCACCACCCGGCCTCCAGCCGCCGCCCGAACCAGTCGCCATGGAACGCCGGGATGTCGGTGCGATAGCTGGCGGAGACGATCATCGCCCGGTGATACCACGGGACGGCGGAGACCGGCAGGCGCCGCGGCGACCCGCCGCGCGCCGGCCCCGGACCGGCGGCCGGACGGCAGGACGCGATCGATGAACGGCGAGGACCGGAGCGGCGCGACGCCATCGGACGAAGAGAGATCGACCGCCGGAGCGCCGGTTCGCCAGCCGGCCTTCAAGATTCCGCCGATCACGTTGGCGTTGGCCGTCGCCATCGCCGCCGCCTATGCCGTCTTGTCGCTGGGCCCCCTTTGGCTGGCCGATGCCGCCTACAAGTATCTGACGGTGGTGCCGGCCCGGGTGGCCCTGGTCGTCGTCGACCCCGGCCGCTCCGACACGGTCCTCGCCGTGCTGTCGCTGGTGAGCCATGCTTTCATTCATTT
>JABDIP010000187.1 GCA_013003675.1 Inquilinus sp. | reverse complement strand
GGCCCCGCCGCGCGGCGTATCGCCGCGCGGGTATCGAATTCTTAACACTTGGTTACTACGTTCGAGCCGAATCTCGGGCTTTGCCTGTCATCGGGGCCGGTCTTGCGACCGGGTGGGCTGACATGCGTGGGACACGACCGAATCACGGCGGCGGAGCGGCGGCGTGACGAACGACGCGACCCCGAACCCTCAGGGGGCGCTGGGCCGGACCGCCGCGGCGATCCGGTTCGAGCCGTCGCGGCTGGCGCTACTGCTGCTGGTGCTCAAGGGCTGGGCGTTGACCGTGCTGACGCTCGGCGCGTACCGGTTCCGCGCGCGCGCCCAACGCCGCGCCTTCTTCTGGCAACACACTGCCCTGGCCGGCGAGCGTTTCGAATACGACGCCGCTTCCGGTGACCTATTCCGGGCATTCCTGGCGCAGTGCGCCTTCGCCGGCCCGCTGGCGCTGCTCGTCCTTGGACTGCTCGCCTTTCGGTCCAGCCTGCCGTTGCCCGCCCTCCTCGGGGCCATGGCGGTCGCCGGGCTGGCTGCCGTGTTCGTCTATCATCTCGGTGTCTTCCGCGACCGCAGACTGCTGATCGGACACACGGTCTGGCGCGGTATCCACGGCGGGTTGGATGGATCGCCGGTCGCCTATGCGGCAATGGCGACCGCCGGCTGGCTTGGCACCGTGGCGAGCCTGGGGCTGGCCCATCCCTGGCTGCGGCAGGCGGCGGTCCGCTTCGTCCTCAACCGGGCCCGGTTCGGCGATCGTGCCGTTGCCTGCGAGCCGGCGGCCGGCCCGCCGGTCGCCGCCTGGCTGTCGGTCTGGCTTGGCGGCGTGGTCACGCTGGCCCTGTTCGCCGTGGTCAACCTGGAATTCCTGACGCTGTGGTTCGACGGGCTGCGGGCGGCCAGCGACGGGGCGATGGCCGGGCCGACGCCGAACCTGCTGCCACTGGCCGCGCTGGCGGTGCCGGCGCTGCTCCACGTCCATTATCGGGTCCGGGCGTTCGGGCATCTGGTCAATGCGGTCACCCTTGGCCGCAGCGCCCTGTCCTGCGACCTGCCGACCGGTGCCCTGGTCGGTGCGGTGCTTGCCTATTGGCTGGCGCTGGCGGCGGTGCTCGCCGCGGCCCTGCTGGCGCTCCATGCCGGCGCCCTGGAGGCCGCAACGCGCGCCGAGCCCCTGGGCTGGCTGCCGATCGTCGCGGCCGGTCTTGCGGTGCTGGCGGTTCGCGTCGTGCTGCGCCGGGTCTGGCTGCAGGTCTGGCTGGCGCGGCTGGTCACCCGCCGGCTGGTCCTCGACGACGTGCCGGCCCTGGCATCGGTCGAGCACCCGGGCGCCTCGCTCGGCCCCCGGTTGCGACGCGGTGCGGCCGGGTCGCAGCTCGCCGCCGAGGAGGCGTGAGCCGATGCGGGTTCGCGCCCTCTACAATGACGGCCGCCGGGCGGCGACCCACCGGGTGACGGTGGCGATCGACGAGACCGGGCTGATCGTGATGACCGGCGATGAACGCCGGGTGGCGCTGTGGCCGGCCGGCCGGCTGCGGCTCGTCGAGCGGCCGCCGGGCCGGGGGCCGTTTCGCGTTGCCTGCGCCGAGATCGACGGACGCCTGACCTTTGCCGCGCCGGTGCTGGAGAATCTGCACGAATACTATCCGCGTCTGCCGGACCGGGAGGGCATCGACCTGCTGGGCTGGGCGAAGATGGCCGGCTGGGCCGCTGGCGCGCTGATCTTCCTGTTGGTGGCATTCAATCTGGCGACGGCCGGTCTGGCGCGGCAGGCCGCGGCGCTGGTGCCGCAGGCCGCGGCATCGGCGTTGGGTGACCGGCTGGCCGGGCAGATCGTGGCGTCGCTCGCCGAGCGGGAGGCCCGCCCGGTCGACGCGATGACTTGCGCGCAGCCCGAGGCGCTGGCCGCGCTCGGCGAACTTCTCGGCATTCTGGCACAGGGTCCGGGGCGAGAGGTCGGCTTCGCGGTGCGGGCCATCGACACCGCCGAGGCCGATCTGCTGGCGCTGCCCGGCGGGCAGATCCTGCTGTCCGGCGGCGCCGTGGCGGCGGCCGGCGATGCGGAGACATTGGCCGGGCTGCTGGCGCACCAGATCGGGCATGTCGCCCTCGACCACCCGACCGCCCGGCTGCTGCGGACCGATCCCGCCGGCACGCTGTTCGCGCTGACGGCCGACGGCGCGGCCGGCGGTGCGTTCTCCGCCTCGCTGGCCGTTCAGCTCCGGCGCCTGCCCCACGAAGACGGGGCGGAACGGGCGGCCGACCGGTTCGCGGTGCAACTGCTCAACCATGTCGGGGTCGTCGCCGGGCCCTATGCCGCCTGGCGGGCGACCGGGTCGGCGGTGCCCGGTCCGGGCTTCACCACCCTGCACCCGACCGATGCCGACGATGCCGAGGCCTTGCGCCGCAGCGGTATCGGCCAGTATGCGGCACTGGCGCCGGAGCGCTGGCAGGCGCTCGCCGGCCTGTGCCGGTGACCGGTTCACACAGCTCCTCACCGAGGTTTGATTTTGCCGGAGGCAGGGTCGCGCCCTATCTGAAGGGCGCAAACGCAAAGGGGGCGAGCATGCTGATCAAATCGAGGCGCGGTTGGGAATTGCCGGAATCGGCGGTGACGCCGGAATCCGTCTATATCAATCGGCGTTCGCTGCTGGCCGCCGCCGGCGCGGCGCCGATCGCCGCCGGTTTGGGCGGCCTGCTGGGCACCGGCGCGGCCCGTGCGCAGATGGTCGATCCAACCGCCGACCTCTATCCGGTCACGCGAAACCTGCGCTATCGCGTCGAGCGTGAACTGACCGGCGAGGAAGAGGCGACCACCTACAACAATTTCTACGAATTCGGCTCGCACAAGCAGATCTGGCAGGCGGCGCAGGAACTCGATATCCGCCCGTGGACGGTCACCTTCGACGGGATGGTCGAACAGGAGCGGACCGTCGACGTCGACACGCTGATCCGGGCCATGCCGCTGGAAGAGCGGGTCTACCGCCACCGCTGCGTCGAGGCGTGGGCGATGACCGTCCCCTGGAGCGGCTTTCCGATGGCCGCCCTGGTCGACTTTGCGCGGCCGCTCTCGTCGGCGAAATACGTCCGGATGGAGACCTATCAGGACGAGGAGTCCCCGGGTTTCCGCCAGTTCTGGTATCCGTGGCCCTATGTCGAGGGGCTGACCATGGAGGAAGCCGCCAACGATCTGGCCTTCATGGTGACCGGGCTCTACGGCAAGCCGGTGCCGCCGCAGAACGGCGCGCCGCTGCGCCTCGCGACGCCGTGGAAATACGGTTTCAAGTCGATCAAGTCGATCGTTCGCTTCACCTTCACCGACGAGCGGCCGGTCAGCTTCTGGGAAGAGCTCCAGGCCAGCGAGTACGGCTTCTGGGCGAACGTCAACCCGGAGGTGCCGCACCCGCGCTGGAGCCAGGCGACCGAGAAGCTGCTCGGCACTAACGAGCGGGTGCCGACGCGGATCTACAATGGCTATGGCGAGTTCGTCGCCTCGCTGTATGACGGCATGGCGTCGACCGAGCGGCTGTTCCTGTAGGGCGTCACAGGGCAAAAAAAACGCCGGGCCTGAGGGCCCGGCGAGTTGAACAGGGAGGCTTCACGTCTGGGAGACGTGGGACCCGGCGATATGTGGCCGGGCCCGGCTCCGGACCGAGTCCGGAGGTGACCCTTGCTGCAATGCAACAATGTCACGCCTAAGAGATAGGCATTCTGTGGCTATTTGCCATGCATAATTGCACAAGGCTTGCATGCGCCAGACGCATGGCTTGACCGAACGGTCAGGTTTTTCGGCATTTGGCGGCGCATCGCGCCGGGATACCACGCTCAGAAACGGCTTTCGGCGATCTTGCGCACCAGAAAATCGCGAAACACCTGGATCCGCTTGGAGCGCCGCAATTCCTCCGGGTACACGAAATAGGCTTCGGCCGCGGGCCCGGCAACGTCCGGCAGCACCTTCACCACATTCAGGTTCGGGTCGACCATGTAGTCGGGCAGGCTGGCCAGGCCGAGGCCGCTGCGCACCGCGCGATAGATCGCGTACTGGTTGTTGATGCGCAGCACCGGCCGGCGCTCGCCGGGCTTCGGGTCGCCGATGTTGGTCAGCCAGTTCACGTTGTCGATCGGCGCCCTGGTCTCGTTGCCGAAAATGATCAGGTTGTGGCCGCTGAGGTCGTCGAGCGACTTCGGTATGCCGCGGCGCTTCAAATAGTCGACGGCGCCATAGATGTGCAGCCGAACGGTCATCAAATGGCGCTGGATCAGGTCCGGCTGACGCGGCGGCGTCATGCGGATCGCCACGTCGGCCTGGCGCATGCCCAGATCGAGCTCCTCGTCGCCGATCAGCAAGCTGAGCTCGACATCCGGATAGAGCTGCAGGAATTCGCGGATGCGCGGCGTCAGCCAGGTCGAGCCGAACGCGACGGTGGCGGTGACCGTCAGCGGTCCACGGGCGGTTTCCTTGCTGTCGGTCAGCATCGCCTCGGCCTGCGACAGCTTGGCGAACACCTCGCGCGCGGTGTCGAGCAGCAACTCGCCCTGTTCGGTCAGGATCAGGCCGCGGGCATGGCGATGGAACAGCGGCGCCGAGAGGCTCTCCTCCAGCGCGCCGATCTGCCGGCTGACCGCCGACTGGCTCAGATTGAGGCGTTCGCCGGCATGGGTGAAGCTGCCGGCCTCCGCCACCGCGTGAAAGACACGCAGCTTGTCCCAGTCCATGACTG
>JABDIP010000174.1 GCA_013003675.1 Inquilinus sp. | reverse complement strand
GCGTAGCAGTGCTACGGTCGAGGCCTTCGACGCCGCGGGCGGGCCGTCCGGACGCGACCCGGAGGGCGGTGCAGACCGTGGTCATGGTGAGAAGTGTGGGCTAGACGGCGGTTTCTCACGAACAGGGCACCAAGCCTTCAAGAATCCGGTCGCTCGCGAGAATCACGCTTTCCCTCACCGATCCTGAGAGACGCGCCAGCGACCCGGCCATCCGGTCAGGTCCCCGCCTCTCTAGATAGCTTCGCCGCCGGCTTGCGACGGCGTGGTTGGCGATGAGCGAAATGGTGCGTCCCTGAACGGACGCCGCTTCATGCCCTTGGCCTCCTGGTGCCTCGGTGTCTTGGCGGCAAATCCCGGTGACATTCAGACGGTTGTGCGCCGCCCTGCCGGCGCTTAGTCTGGCGCTTCCCGTCCCGCGAAAGTTGACCCCGATGGACGCCTCCACGCCCGGCGCGCCTGCCATGACCGCTGCCTCCCGTCGCGAGACCATGATCGGTCTCGCCGCGGCGCTCGGCGCGTTCATCGCCTGGGGTTTCGCGCCGATCTATTTCAAGGCGATCGCATTCATCCCGGCGCTGGAGATCCTGGCGCATCGGGTGATCTGGACATTGGTCATGCTGGTGGTGATCGTCCTGGCGCTGGGCCGAATTCGCGAGGTGGCGTTGACGCTGTTATCGCCGCGCCGCCTTGGTGTGCTGTGCGTGACCACGCTGCTGGTTTCCACCAACTGGCTGGTGTTCATCTGGGCGATCCAGAACGACCGGCTGCTCGAAGGCAGCCTGGGCTATTACATCAATCCGCTGGTCAATGTCGTGCTTGGCGTCGTCTTCCTGTCCGAGCGGCTGAGCCGCTGGCAGGGAGTCGCGGTCGCGCTGGCGGCGGCCGGCGTCGCCGCCATGGTGATCGGCATCGGTACGGTGCCGTGGGTTGCCCTGACCCTGGCGCTGTCGTTCGGCTTCTATGCCTTGGTGCGGAAGAAAGCCAAGGTCGATCCGCTGATCGGCCTGGTCGTCGAAACCCTACTGCTGCTGCCGCTGGCGCTGGCTTATCTGATCTGGCTCGGCAACCAGGGCACCGGTGCCTTCGACCCTGCGGATTGGAGCCTGAGCGCGCTGCTCGTTTGCTCCGGCCTCGTTACCGGCACGCCGCTGGTGCTGTTCATGCACGGCGCCCAGCGGCTGACCCTGTCGACCATCGGGCTGATGCAGTATCTGGCGCCGAGCATCCACTTCCTGCTAGCCCTGCTGATCTTCGGCGAGGAATTCACCCGCACCCATCTGGTGACTTTCGGTTTCATCTGGATCGGGTTGGCGCTCTATAGCTGGGACGCCATGAACCGGTATCGGCGGGAGACGGCCGACGCCGCGGCGGGAGCGTGACCGCCGGGCGTGACGATGGCGCCGCGCCGGAGGGCTTGGCGCGGCGGCTGTGGTCGATGCCGTTGTTGATGTTCCTGGTTCCGCCGGTCGCCTGGTCGGGCAACATCCTGCTCGCCCGTGCCTTGAACGACGTGTTGCCGCCGGTCGGCCTCGCCTTCTGGCGCTGGCTGCTGGCGCTGGCCGTCTTGCTGCCGTTCGCGGCGCGCGGGCTGCGGCGGCACCGCCGGTTGCTGCTTACACGCTGGCGGACGGTGCTGGCTTGCGGCGCCTTTGGCATCGCCGGCTACAACGCGCTCGCATATTTCGCCTTGCAGACCGTGCCGGCGGTCAACATGACCGTGATCAACTCGGCGATCCCGGTGCTGATCCCGCTGTTCGCCCTGGTCATCGCCGGCGAGCGACCGAGCGGCGCCCAGATCGCCGGCATCCTGGTCTCGATGATCGGCGTGCTGTGGATAATCGGCCGCGGCGACCCGGCCAGCCTGATCGGCCTGGAGATCGGCACTGGCGATTTGTGGGTGCTGGCCTCGATCGTCAATTGGGCGATCTATACGGTGATCCTGCGCTATCGCCCGGCCGAGGTGGACACCCTGACCTTCCTGGTTTCCTGCATCATGGCCGGCATCTTCGTGCTGGCGCCGTTCTGGCTATGGGAAGTGGCCAGCGGCCGGACCATGGCGTTGACCCCGCAGACCCTGGGCTCGGTTGTCTATGTGGCGCTGTTCGCCAGCATCGCCTCGTTCCTGTGCTGGAGCCGCAGCGTCGCCCTGATCGGCGCGACCCGCACCGGCATGGCGATCCATTTGATTCCGATCATCGTCGGCACCCTCGGCTTCGTCCTTCTCGGCGAGCCGGTCCGGGGATTCCACCTGATCGGCGCCGGCTTCATCGCCGCCGGCCTGTATGTCACGATGCGGGGTGGGACAGCGCGGCCCTGATGGAGCAGCGCCCGTTCCCGTCGTGATCCTGAGATGAAGAGATCGGATCGGAGAGCAAGATGCCCGGGTTCCCGAAATACCTTATGCCGGTGCTTTTAACGGCCGCCGTCGCCTGGCCGATCGATTCCACCCATTCTCAGGAATTGGAGACGGCCGATCCCAAACCCCGGAATGCGGTTTCGGTTTTCGCCGGCAAGCTGACCGACAATGTCTGGGAGGAGTCGATCAACCCCTGGGAGGTCGAGTTTCGCGACTCCGAGATCGTCGGCGTCGCCCTCTCGCGGCGGTTCTGGAAGTCCGGCGACCTGTCGCTGGAGATCGAGGCGCAGGCGGCCCGCTATTTCGGCGCCCAGGAGCATTGGGAGTTCAACCTGCCGCTGATTGCGCGCTGGGAGCGGTTTCCCTGGGACGACACGGTCGATACCAGCTTCGCCTGGGGCTTCGGCGCCTCCTATGCCACCGAGGTGCCGGCCGAGGAGGTGGCCCGCAATGGCACCAGCGAGCGCCTGCTGATCTATTGGGTGGCCGAGATCGAGTTCGGGCCGCCGCAATCGGCGTGGAGCGGCGTCTTCAGGCTGCACCATCGGTCGGACGGTTTCGGGCTGATCGAGGACGGCAGCGGCTCGAACGTCCTGGCGCTCGGCATCCGCCGCCGGTTCTGACC
>JABDIP010000132.1 GCA_013003675.1 Inquilinus sp. | reverse complement strand
GGGTGGGCCGGGTCGTGAAACCCTGGTCGAACCTGACCGTCGTCGTTCGCGAACGCGAGGAGACCGCCTAGATGGGCCAAAAAGTAAACCCGATCGGCCTGCGGGTCGGCATCAATCGGACCTGGGATTCGCGGTGGTTCGCGACCAAGGACTATGCCGATTTGCTGCATGAGGATCTGCATATCCGCGAGTTCCTCACCAAGCGGCTCAGCCAGGCGGGGATCAGCAAGATCGTCATCGAGCGGCCGGCGAAGCGGGCGCGGGTGACGATCCACACGGCTCGTCCCGGCGTGGTGATCGGCAAGAAGGGCGCCGATATCGAACGGCTGCGCCAGGAACTGGTGAAGAAGACCGGCGGCGAGGTCAGCCTGAACATCGTCGAAATCCGCAAGCCGGAGATCGACGCCAAGCTGGTCGCGGAGAACATCGCCAACCAGCTCGAGCGCCGGGTCGCCTTCCGCCGCGCCATGAAGCGCGCGGTGCAGAACGCCATGCGCCTCGGCGCCCTGGGCATCCGCATCAACTGCGGCGGACGCCTGGGTGGGGCGGAGATCGCCCGCACCGAGTGGTATCGCGAAGGCCGGGTGCCGCTGCACACGCTTCGCGCCGATGTGGATTACGGCCGGGCGACGGCTCTTACCACCTATGGCACTTGCGGCGGCAAGGTCTGGGTGTTCAAGGGCGAGATCATGGCTCACGACCCGATGGCGCACGAGAATCGCCTGCTCGAGGCGGGCGCGGCGCGGGGTTGAGGGCAGGGACGGAGAACCGAGGGAACTGAACGATGCTGAGTCCCAAGCGAACCAAATTCCGCAAGGCCCACAAGGGCCGGGTCAAGGGCGTCGCCAAAGGCGGCACGGCCTTGAACTTCGGCGCCTTCGGCCTGAAGGCGATGACGCCGGCGCGCGTCACGGCGCGGCAGATTGAGTCGGCTCGCCGTGCGATCACCCGCCACATCAAGCGCCAGGGCCGCGTGTGGATCCGCGTCTTCCCGGACGTGCCGGTCTCGCAGAAGCCGGCCGAGGTGCGGATGGGTAAGGGCAAGGGCACGCCCGAATTCTGGATGTGCCGGGTGAAACCGGGCCGGATCATGTTCGAGCTGGACGGCGTTCCGGCGGATCTGGCCCGCGAGGCGTTCCTGCTGGCCTCGGCCAAGCTGCCGCTGCAGACGCGGTTCATCGCCCGCCTGGGCGAGGGAGTGTGACGATGAAGGCCGAGGATATGCGGACGAAGACCGCCGACGAGCTCAGCGACACCTTGCTGTCGCTGAAGAAGGAGCAGTTCAACATGCGCTTCCAGCGGGCCAGCGGTCAGTTGGAGAACACCTCGCGGTTTCTCGAAATCCGCCGCGACATCGCGCGGATCAAGACCATCATGTCCGAGCGGGGCCGCGCCTCCGCTTCGGCGACCTAGGGGAGCGCGCCATGCCAAGGCGAGTACTGACGGGCACGGTTGTCTCCGACGCCATGGACAAGACCATCACGGTGCTTGTCGAGCGCCAGATCAAGCACCCGGTCTACAAGAAGTTCATCCGGCGGACGTCGAAGTTCCTCGCCCATGACGAGGGCAACTCGGCGAAGAAGGGGGATACCGTCTCGATTATCGAGTCGCGGCCGATCTCCAAGCGCAAGAGCTGGGTGCTGGTGGCCGACTCGGCCGCCGGCGGCCAAGCCGGCTAGGAGGACGAGCCATGATCCAGATGCAGACGAACCTGGAGGTCGCCGACAATTCCGGCGCGCGCAGGGTGCAGTGCATCAAGGTGCTGGGCGGGTCGAAGCGCAGGTTTGCCTCCGTCGGCGACATCATCGTCGTCTCGGTCAAGGAGGCCATTCCGCGCGGCCGCGTGAAGAAGGGCGATGTCCATCAGGCCGTCATCGTTCGCACCGCGAAGGAGATCCGGCGCAACGACGGCAGCAGCATCAAGTTCGACCAGAACGCCGCGGTCCTGATCAACAAGCAGGGCGAACCGATCGGCACCCGCATCTTCGGTCCGGTCACGCGCGAGCTGCGTGCCAAGCGGTTCATGAAGATCATCAGCCTGGCTCCGGAGGTCCTGTGATGGCCGCGAAATTCAAGGTCAAGAAGGGCGACCAGGTGGTTGTCAGGGCGGGCCGCGACAAGGGCAAGCGCGGCGAAGTGCTGAAGATGCTGCCGTCGGAAGACCGCTTGATCGTGCAGGGCGTCAACGTCGTCAAACGCCATACGCGCCCGTCGGCGCAGGGTGCCGGCGGCATCATTGAAAAGGAGGCGTCGATCCACGTCTCCAACGTGGCCCATGTCGATCCCAAGGACGGGTCGGCGGCGCGGGTCGGATTCAAGGTCCTGGACGACGGTCGCAAGGTGCGCTTCTCGAAGCGCTCCGGCGAAGTCATCGATCGGTGAGCGGAACCATGGCTAGGCTCAGGGAACACTACGAAAAGGTCGTGAAGCCGGCTCTGGTTCAGGAGTTCAGCTACGACAACCCGATGCAGGCACCGCGGCTCGAGAAGATCGTGCTGAACATGGGTGTCGGCGAGGCGGTTCAGGACAGCAAGAAGCTGAACGCCGCGGTGCAGGAGCTGACGGCGATCGCCGGCCAGAAACCGGTGATCAACCGCGCCAAGAAGTCGATTGCCGCCTTCAAGCTGCGCGAGGGCATGTCGATCGGCACCAAGGTCACACTGCGCCGGACCCGGATGTACGAGTTCATGGATCGGCTGGTGAACATCGCTCTGCCGCGAGTGCGCGATTTTCGCGGACTGTCGGCCAAGAGCTTCGATGGAAAAGGCAACTACTCGCTCGGCATTCGCGAGCAGATCGTGTTCCCCGAGATCGACTACGACCGCGTGGACGAAATCCGGGGACTGGACATTGTCATTGTGACGTCGGCGAGGACGGACCAGGAAGCCAGGGCGCTTCTCAAAGGGTTCGACTTCCCCTTCGGCACCTGAGCGTCACGAGGAAGCGACATGGCGAAGAAGAGTGCCATCGAGAAGAACAAGAACCGGGCGCGGCTGGTCACCAGGTTGGCGGCCAAGCGCGCGCGGTTGAAGGCGGTCGCCGAGGATCGCGACCTGCCGGTGGAAGAGCGCTTCGCGGCGCGTCTCAAACTGGCGGAGATGCCGCGCAATTCGTCGGCGACCCGCCTGCATAGCCGGTGCGAACTGACCGGACGGCCGAAGGCGTTCTACCGGCGGTTCCGAATTAGCCGTATCGCGTTGCGCGAACTGGCGTCGCGGGGGCAGATCCCGGGCATGGTCAAGGCGAGTTGGTAGAGGGGGTAGAGGGAAATGTCGCTTAGCGATCCCTTGGGCGATCTGCTGACGCGGATCCGCAACGGCCAGCGCGCCGGCAAGGCCACGGTCGAGAGTCCGGCGTCGCGGCTGCGGGTCAACGTTCTCGAGGTGTTGAAGCGCGAAGGGTTTATCCGCGACTTCGCCACCGCCGACGAGCGCGCCGGTGTGTCGACGGTGAAGGTCGAGTTGAAATACGCCGACGGCAAGCCGGTGATCCGCCGCATCGACCGTGTGTCGAAGCCGGGCCGCCGGGTCTATTCGAAAGTGAAGGAGATGCCCCGCGTCTATAACGGGCTCGGCATTTCGATCATTTCGACGCCGCGCGGTGTTCTGTCGGACACCGAGGCGCGCGCCGCCAATGTCGGCGGCGAAATCCTCTGCCAGGTATTCTAGGGGACGGACGATGTCGCGAATTGCCAAGCATCCGGTCACCGTGCCGGCCGGGGTGCAGGTCAACATCCAGGGCCAGAAGGTCACCGCCAAAGGCAAGCTGGGCGAGCTCAGCCTGCAATTGACGGATGATATCGCCGTGGCCCAGGAAGACGATCGCATCACCGTCACGCCGCGGAGCAATTCGCGGCACGCGCGCAACATGTGGGCGACCAGCCGGACGCTGATCAACAATCTGGTCACCGGTGTCGAAGGCGGCTTCACGCGCGATCTGGAGATCAGCGGCGTCGGGTATCGCGCCGCGGTGCAAGGCCAGGACCTGGTGCTGCAGCTCGGCTACAGCCACGAGGTGCGCTACGCGATACCGGCCGGCATCCAGATCAAATGCGCGCGGCCGACGGCGGTCACCATCAGCGGCGCCGACAAGCAGCGCGTCGGCCAGGTGGCGGCGGAGATCCGTGCCTTTCGCAAGCCCGAACCCTTCAAGGGCAAGGGCGTGAAGTATGCCGAGGAGAGAATCCTCCGCAAGGAAGGCAAGAAGAAATAAGGGGCAGCGGGCATGTTGACGATTAAGGAACTGCGGGAGCGCCGTCGACGGCGGCTGTCGGCCAAGCTCGGCCGCCGGCGCAACGACCGGCCCCGGCTGTCGGTGTTTCGTTCCGGCAAGCAGATCTACGTGCAGGTGATCGACGATGTCGCCGGCCGCACCGTGGCGGCGGCGTCGACCTTGGACAAGGACCTGAAGAGCCGCCTGAAGAGCGGCGCGAACAAGGCCGCGGCGACCGAGGTCGGCAAGCTGATCGCCGAGCGGGCGACCGCCGCCGGCGTCAAGCAGGTCGTTTTCGACCGTGGCGGATACATCTTTCATGGCCGAATTCGCGCGCTGGCCGATGCCGCGCGCGAAGGCGGCCTGGATTTCTGAGGAAGGCACCAAGATGGCACGTGGGCCGAGAGAACGTGGGCCGAGAGATGATCGCGGGCAACGCGAGGATTCCGATCTCGTAGAGAAGCTCGTCAGCATCAATCGCGTCGCCAAGGTCGTGAAGGGCGGCCGCCGCTTCGGCTTCGCCGCCCTGGTGGTGGCGGGCGACGGGCGCGGACGGGTCGGCGTCGGCTCGGGCAAGGCGCGCGAGGTGCCGGAGGCGATCCGCAAGGCGACCGAGCAGGCGAAGCGGAACATGATCCGCGTGCCGCTGCGCGAGGGCCGCACCCGGCACCACGACATCAACGGCCGCTTCGGCGCCGGCCGTGTCACGCTGCGGGCGGCTCCGGCCGGGACCGGGATCATCGCCGGTGGCCCGATGCGCGCGGTGTTCGAGGCGCTGGGCGTGCATGACGTGGTTGCCAAGTCAATCGGCAGCTCGAACCCGCACAACATGATCAAGGCGACCTTCGAGGCACTGGAACGGATCGAAGGTCCGCGCGCCATCGCCGCCCGGCGCGGCAAGCGGGTCGGCGACATCCTCGGCCGCCGCGAGACCGGCGAAGGCGCCGAGAAGGAGGCCGTCAATGTCTGACG
>JABDIP010000106.1 GCA_013003675.1 Inquilinus sp. | reverse complement strand
ATGCAATTCGCGGTAGTCGTCGGTGGAGAAGCCGCGCCGCTCCAGCAGGGCGATCGCCAGGGCATCGCCGAGCGCCAGCATCATCGTCGTGGAGGTCGTCGGCGCCAGCCCCATCGGGCAGGCTTCGCCCGCCTTGGGCAGCAGCAGCGTCACGTCCGATTGGTCGGCCAGCGGCGACGGCGCGTTGCCGGTGATGCCGATCAGCGGAATGCCGAAGCGGCGGGAATAGGCGACGATGTCGGCCAGCTCGCTGGTCTTGCCGGAATTCGACAGGGCGACCAGCACGTCGCCGATCGAGACCATGCCGAGGTCGCCATGGCTGGCCTCGGCGGAGTGGACGAATAAAGACGGGGTGCCGGTCGAGGCCAGCGTGGCGGCAAGCTTGTTGGCGATATGCCCGCTCTTGCCGATGCCGGTCACCACCACCCTGCCCTTGGCTGCGATCATCAGGTCGATCGCCTGGTGGAAACTGCCGTCCAGCATATCCGCCAGCAGGGTCAGCGCCGCGGCCTCGATGCGCAGCACGCGCTCGCCGACCTCACTGTCCATATCGTCGTCGATGCCGGCATGGCCGCCTCGGCTGGGCGCCGGCGCGCTCATCGCCGCAGGCTCCGGCCGACCGGGTTCCGGCACTCGCCTTCCAGTTCAATGCGCGAAGATATCTTCATCATCCCATCCCGCCAGATCGAGCATGGCCCGCGTCGGAACGAAGGCGAAGCAGGCCTGGGCCAATTCGGTGCGTCCCTCCCGCGCCAGCATATCGTCGAGCTTTGCCTTCAGCGCGTGCAGGTAGAGAACGTCGCCGGCGGCGTATCGAAGCTGCTCCCTGCTCAGGGTCTCGGCGCCCCAGTCGGAGCTTTGCTGCTGCTTCGAGATGTCCTGGCCGAGCATTTCGCGGCACAGATCCTTCAGCCCGTGCCGATCGGTGTAGGTCCGGACCAGCTTCGAGGCGATCTTCGTGCAATATACCGGGGCGCAGACGATTCCGAGATAAGCACGGATCACCGCCACGTCAAAGCGGGCGAAGTGGAACAGCTTGGTCACCGACGGATCGCCGAGCAGCCGGAGCAGGTTCGGCGCCTGATAGGCGCCGCGGGCCAATTGGACGAGGTGGCTGGTGCCGTCGCCCGACGAAAGCTGGACCAGGCAAAGCCGGTCGCGCGCCGGAGCCAGCCCCATGGTCTCGGTGTCGATCGCGACGACCGGCCCGAACTCGAGATCGGCCGGCAGATCGCCCTGGTGCAGCGTCGGTTCGGAGGTCACGGGGCCTGGAGATCCTTGATTGGTCGAGCCTTGGCGCGCCCCTTGCATAGGCCCTTGTCGTTAAAGAATAAAAAAGCCCGCAATATGGCGGGCTTTCCGGCCGACCGTCGGCGCGGTCCGGTCATATTTCGCGAATTGGTGCCCAGGAGAAGACTCGAACTTCCACGACCTTGCGGCCACAGGCACCTGAAGCCTGCGCGTCTACCAATTCCGCCACCTGGGCTGCGCGGGCCGATTTACTAGGCCCGGCGGGGGCCCATGTCAACCGGATAGAGGGCCGCGCGCCGCCACCGACTTCTTCAAGGAAGACCTTTAGAAAGTCGACGCCGCCTGTGCTGGCGTGACCGGTGCCGGGTGGACTATAAGCGTCTTGGCGTGGCGTTGCGGCCGCGGGAAGCAAGAACGGGACAGATCGATGGCGGAACGGGTCGTCACGGTATTCGGCGGATCGGGGTTTATCGGCCGCCACGCGGTGAAGCGCATGGCGGCCCGCGGCTGGCGGGTGAGGATCGCCACCCGCCATCCCGACGACGCCCTGTTCCTAAAAACCTGCGGCGCGGTTGGCCAGATCGTCCCGGTATTCGCCAATGGCCGCGACGATGCCTCGGTGGCGGCCGCGGTCGACAGTGCCGATGCTGTCGTCAATCTGGTCGGCATCCTCTACGAGAGCGGTCGGCAGACCTTCGACGCCGTGCACCACGTCGCGGCGGCGAGGATCGCCAGGGCGGCCAAGGCGACCGGCGCCACCCGCATGGTGCAGATCTCCGCCATCGGCGCCGCGCAGGAGTCGCGGTCGAAATACGCGCGCAGCAAGGCCGCCGGCGAGGCGGCGGTGCGCGAGGCGTTCCCGGGCGCGACGATCCTGCGCCCGAGCGTCGTGTTCGGCCCGGAGGACAATTTCTTCAACATTTTCGCCGGCCTGACGCGGGTCTCGTTCTTCCTGCCGCTGATCGGCGGCGGCCGGACGCGGTTTCAGCCGGTCTATGTCGGCGACGTCGCCGACGCGGTGATGGCGGCGCTGGAAAGCGGCGATACTGCCGGCAAGACCTACGAGCTGGGCGGGCCGACGATCTATACGTTCCGTCAGCTGCTGGAACTGCTGCTGAAGACCATCGACCGCGAGCGGGCGCTGGTCACCGTGCCGTGGACTGTGGCCAGGCTGCAGGCGGCGGTGCTCGGGCTGTTGCCGAAGCCGCTGCTGACGCGCGATCAGGTCGCCCAACTCAAGGTCGACAATGTGGTGGCGGAGGGGGCGCTGACCCTCGCCGACCTCGGCATCGAGCCGATTGCGGCGGAGATCATCCTGCCGACCTATCTCCACCGGTTCCGCGCCGGCGGCCGCATCCATCGGGAAAAGGCGGCGGGTTAGAGCCTGATCGCATCTCACCGGAACGGCGTGATGCGTGAATCAGCCTCTTGATCCAGGCGTCGTCCCGGCCAGTTAACTCGGCCTTAGGTGCCGTCGGGCAGGATTCCCGCACCGATCATCACCGGAGGCCATCGACGATGCGCGGTCTCGCCCTTTGCCTTGCGCTCCTTCTGTCCGCCACCCTGCCCGTCCGGGCCGAGGGCGAACCCGCGGCCTACTCGATCCAGGTTCGGGCGGTGCCCCTGGCCGAGCAGGAAGACGGGCTGGCGACCCTCCAACAGCTCAAGGATCGCGGCTATCTGGTCTACGGCTATCGGGCGGAGATCGACGGGTCCGCTTGGCTCCGGATCGCCGTCGGCGCGTTCCAGAGCCGCGGCGCGGCGGCCGAGTATGGCCTCGCCTTCAGCGCGGCGGAGGGGATGGAGCATTTCGTTGCGGCGGCGCCGGTCTTGATCCTGCCCGGCGCCGGAGAGCGCGACTTCGTGGTGACCCCGAGCGCGCTGTGGGTGCGCGGCGGCGACAGCGCGCGCGAGGTCTTCGTCTTCGACGCCACGGCGCCGAACGAGTCCGGCCTGCCCGCCATGGTGCGGCCGACGCTGTCTCCTGACTGGTCCGCCCTTGCCTTTGTCGACCGCGGCCAGGTCCACGCCGCGCATCTGAACGGCGACCGCGCCATTCCGCTGCATGACCGCGGCTCGCCGGTCGTCGAAGCCGACGCGGAGTTCCCCTGGCACATCGGCTGGTCGCCCTCCAGCCGGTATGTCGCCTTCCTTGACCAACCTTTCTGGGAACATCCGATCGGCCTCTGGCTGGCCCGCGCCGACGGTACCGAACTGCGCTGCCTGTTCTGTGCGGGTTCGTATGGCGCACGATGGTTCCTGTGGCATCCGACGGAGGACCGGGTGCTGTTCGTCAAGGCCTCTGCCCATGGCCATAGCCAATATGGCGGAACGCTCATCAGCGTCGATCCCGACGGCGCGATGGCGCCGGTGGCCGCGGCCGCCGTCGACCGACGGCAAGAATTCGTCGGTCCGCTCCGGATTGAGGACGGCCAACTGCATTTCCGTCTCTTCCACTATGACGACTCCTACCAGAAGGAGGCGGAGACGCGGGAGAGCCTGCCGATCGATGCGCTCTAGCGTCGTCTCGCCGCGCGCATC
>JABDIP010000080.1 GCA_013003675.1 Inquilinus sp. | reverse complement strand
CGGCGGCAGCCTGATCACCCTGACCTATCTGGGGTCCGAGCGGGTGATGCCGAACTACAACGTGATGGGCGTGGCCAAGGCGGCGCTGGAGGCGAGCGTGCGCTATCTGGCCAACGACCTCGGGCCGTCGGGCATCCGCGTCAACGCGATCTCCGCCGGGCCTATGCGGACCCTGGCCGGCAGCGCCATCGGCGATGCCCGCTACGTCTTCAAATACAACCAGACGGTCGCCCCGCTGCGCCGCACGGTGACGCTGGAGGAGGTCGGCGGCGCCGCGGCCTACCTGCTGAGCGATTTGTCGGGCGGCGTGACCGGCGAGGTCCACCACGTCGATTCCGGCTTCCACGCGCTGGGCATGCCGGGCGCGCCGAAGAACGGCGAATCCTCCGACGGGTGACGCCGGGTTCCACCTACCACTAAGACACCAAGGCACGAAGGAAACGGTGCCGGCGGCGACGATCGCCTGTGTGGCGCCTCATTGCTCAGCGCTATGTCCCGCTCCGTAGCCGTCACTCCCGCGCAGGCGGGAATGGCCAAAAGGGGCGGGTCCGTGCGTCTTTGTGCCTTGGTGTCTTCTGGGTGACACCCTTCAGCCGGCCACCGCCAGGATGGCGTCGGGCTTGTCGCTGAAAACCCCATCGACCCCCCAGTCGAACAGCGTCTTGGCCCGCTTCGGGTCGTTGACCGTGTAAGCGAGCAGCGGCAGACCCGCGGCCTTCAATGTCGCCACGAGGGCGGCGGTCAGGCGGCGGTGGGCAGTGTTGAGCGTCGCCGGCTCCAGGGCGGCGATCTGCTCCTGCCAATCCGCCGGCAGCCGGTCGAACAGGAAGCCGCGCGGCCAGTCCGGCGCGACGTCGCGGGCGGCCACCAGCGACGCCCGCTCGAAGCTGGAGACCAGCGGTGGCGGCCGGTCGGCGGGCCAGGCGTCGCGGGCGACCGCCAGCGCCGCCCTTGCCGTCTCCACCTCCCGCCCCGGGCAGGCTTTGATCTCCAGATTGACAGCGAGCCCGAGCGACACGGCCAGTTCCAGCGCTTCCGCCAGGGTCGGCACCGGCTCCGCCCGGAAGCCCGGACCGAACCACGATCCGGCGTCGAGGGTGCGGATGCAGGCCAGGCTGATCTCGCGCACCGGGCCCTTGGCGTCGGTGGTGCGGTCGAGCTTGTCGTCGTGCATCAGGACCGGCACCCCGTCGGCGGTCAGCTTTGCATCGAATTCGATCATCCCGACGCCGAGGGCGGCCGCCTTGCGAATGCCGGCCAGGGTGTTCTCCGGGGCGTGCGCGGCGGCCCCGCGATGGCCGATCACCTTGGGCAATGGGCCGAGCGTCGGCATGGCGGCGTAGTCTCGCGTTTGCGTTGGATTAAGCATTCTGCGCTATTGCATAGGGCGCCGGCCGCGCCGCGAGGCGCGGCGTAGCGTTGGCGGCGCGACACCCGGGGCTTACACTACTACCGCCGCCGCGCTGTGGGGAAGGGGGGACGATCCCAGCCGATGCCCAGGAATGCGGACCACCGTTGCCTTGTGCTCCGACTCGGCCTGCTCGCCGGGCTGATGCCGGCTGCCGCCTGCGGCTCGTTGCCCGAGAGCGACCTGATTGGCGCGCTGGAGACCCATCGGACCGTGCACGAAGACACGCTCATCGCCCTGGCCCGCGATTTCGACGTCGGCTACACCGAGCTCGTGGCCGCCAACCCCGGCGTCGACCCCTGGTTGCCGGCGCCGGACACGATGCTGGTCGTGCCGGGCGCCCATGTCCTGCCCTCCGCTCCGCGCGAGGGGCTGGTGATCAACCTGGCCGAGCAGCGGCTGTATTACTACGGCGACGGCGGCGTCGAGACCTTCCCGATCGGCATCGGCCGCGAGGGGCGCGACACGCCGCTGGGCGCGACCCGCATCGTCGGCCGCAAGGAAGGGCCGGAATGGTATCCGACCGCCAGGGCCCGGGCCGAGGACCCGACCCTGCCGGCCCGGGTCGAGGCCGGGCCGGAGAACCCGCTCGGCAGCCACGCGCTCTATCTCGGCTGGCCGCGCTATCTGATCCACGGCACCAACGAACCCTACGGCATCGGCCGCCGGGTCAGCAGCGGCTGCATCCGCCTCTATCCGGAGGACATCGTGCGGCTCTACGGCATGGTCGACGAGGACACGCCGGTGCATGTGGTCGACGAGCCGGTGAAGATCGGCTGGTCGGACGGCGAGCTCTATCTGGAGGTCCACCCGACCCTCGACCAGGCCCTGCAGATCGAAGAGCGCGGACGCTTCGAGCAGGCCCCGGCGATCGGCATCGGCGCCCTGGTGCTGACCCTGGCCGGCGAGAACGCCGACCGTATCGACTGGCTGGCGGTCCAACAGGCCCTGACCGAGCGCGGCGGCGTGCCGGTGCCGATCACCGTCTCGCCGCTGGAACGGGCGCTGGCGCTGCGCTGAGGCGGTTTCAACCACAGAGGCAATCGGGGCTTGGTCGAGGCCGGGCCGGAGAACCCGCTCGGCAGCCACGCGCTCTATCTCGGCTGGCCGCGCTATCTGATCCACGGCACCAACGAACCCTA
>JABDIP010000071.1 GCA_013003675.1 Inquilinus sp. | reverse complement strand
GCGCCGCCGCCGAGTGCCCAAGCGCCCAACCCCCGTCATTCCCGCGAAGGCGGGAATCCAGAGCGGCCGGGCCCGGGCGCGCCCTGGTCGTCCCAGCGCCGCGAGGCCGGCGCTCCGAACCCTCGGCGTTCGTTTCCGTCCGGCGTCTGGCCTACTCGGTGGCGCCGAAACGGGTCAGCAGCGCCTCGATCTCGGCATCGCCAACGCGCCGCGCGACGTCCAGGGGCGTGCCTTCCAGGGAAATGGCGCCCAGGGACCGATGCAGGCTCCTGACGGAGACATCGGCCCCACCCTCGAGCAGCATGCGGGCGATGTCGAATTCTGCCCCTGCCACCGCATAGTGCAGCGCCGTTATCCCATCATGCGTCCGGTGGTCGAATTCGGCACCGGCCGATAGCAGCACGGCCACCACCGGCGCCCGGCCCTCGAACACGGCATTGACCAGCGGCGTAAAACCGCGGCTGGTCGGGCAGTCGAGGCAGGCGCCGGCGTCGATCAGCCGCTCCACCACCGCGACATGCCCGAAGCCGGCGGCGCGATACAGCGGCGTCCGGCCGCTGATGTCCGGACAGTCGAGGCAGGCGCCGGCGTCGATCAATCGACCGACCACCGCGAGCTGGCCCTCGCTCGCCGCTTCCTGAAGGGGCGTGGCAGCCCTGTTGTTGTCCGGCCGGGCGTCGATATCGGCGCCATGGCCGAGCAGCAGCGTCACGATTTCGACATGCCCTGCGGCGGCGGCGCTGTGCAACGGCGTGCCGTCGGTGAAGTTCTCGATAGTCGGGTCGGCATTGGCGGAAAGCAGCAATCCGGCGATCTCGGCATCGCCGCGATAGGCCGCCCGATGCAGCGCCGTCGCCCCGTCGCGGCTCAACACGTTCGGGTCGGCGCCGCGGGCCAGCAGCACGGCGACCGCCTCGGCATGGCCGCGCGTGGTGGCGTGGTGGAGCGGGGCGCCGGCCCGGTCGACCGCGTCGAAATCGGCCCCGGCCGCGATCAGCCGCTCGACCTCGACGACGTCGCCGGCGGCCGCCGCGCGGTGCAATTCCCCCGCATCTGCGGCGATGCCTGCCGTGACCAGCCAACCGAATACCACCGACCCGAGCAACAAGGGCACACGCGAACGGCTTTGCCTGAAAATAGGGTAGGGAACCATCGGCACCTCCCACAATCGATCCGCCTCGACTGACCTGACCCCGTCATCCTGACCCCATCATCCCAGGATCGCCACGCCCCGGCCAACCGTCATTCCCGCGAAGGCGGGAATCCAGATCGGCGAGGCGCCCAGGCCGCCCCCACAACTACCCTCGAAACCGTTCCTCGTTGTGCCACGTCAGCGCGCCGGCAGCCGGCCGCTGGCCGGCGCATATACGGGGACAGTATACTTAAGTCGAGAGAATTAGATATACTGTCCCCGTATATGCGCCGCCCGTGCCGGGCGTAATGGTGCCGACCGTTCTCGAACTCCTCGCGGATCCGGCCGCTGACCTCGAAGCGCAGCGCCGGCGTCACCGTCACATAGCCGGCATCCTGCTCGTCATCTACATCGGACCGGAAAGCGAGGGCGTCGTCGTCCTGTTGATCGTGATTGCCATCGCCGTCGGAATCCTGGGCGGCCTTGTCGCGAAGGCCGCCTACAGGTTCGTCGCCCGGAACCGTTCCTAGAAAGAACGAGCCTGCCCTGAGATGTGACGCCGACCGGTCGAACCGCGGATCGGGACACTCCGCAAGGGGTCGGGCGCTACTAGCGCGGGACTCTGATTGGAACCCAATCCGCGAAGCGCATCAGGGCCAGCGGCCAAGACGCCGCATCAACAGGCCGGACACATGACCGCACCCGACCGATAGCAGATCATCAAATCACCGCTTGCAACGCAGGGGCCGTCCACACATGACCCCTTTGATTTGCAGCTAGTCGGTCGCGCCGGGCGCTTCGGTGTCGGGCCGCGCGAAGACCCGTGTCAGCTCGAGTGGCAAGGGAAACACCACGATATTGCTCCGCTCACTGGCGATTGTCTGCAGCGTGGTCAGATAGCGCAGCTGCAGGGCCTGGGGTTTGCCGGACAGAATTTCCGCGGCCTTGAGGAAGTTGTCGGCCGCTTGGTGTTCGCCTTCCGCGTCGATGACCTTGGCGCGGCGCAGCCGCTCGGCTTCGGCCTGCTTCGCGATGGCGCGGATCATCCGCTCGTCGAGGTCGACATGCTTCAGCTCGACGTTTGACACCTTGATGCCCCAGGCGTCCGTCTGTTCGTCCAGGATCCGCTGGATGTCGGCATTGAGCCTTTCACGTTCCGCCAGCATCTCGTCCAGCTCGTGCTGGCCGAGGACGGAGCGCAGGGTAGTCTGGGCGAGCTGACTTGTCGCGGCGAGAAAGTCCTCCACCTGGATTACTGCCTTCTGGGCGTCAATGACCCGGAAATAGACCACGGCGTTGACCTTGACGGAGACGTTGTCGCGGGAAATGACGTCTTGTTCGGGCACGTCCAGCACGCGGGTTCTAAGGTCGACCCGCACCATCGTCTGGATGACCGGAAGAACGACGATGAGACCTGGTCCCTTGACCTTCCAGAACCGGCCGAGGAGGAAAACCACGCCCCGCTCGTATTCGCGCAGGATGCGGAACGAATAAAGCAGAACCAGAACTGGGATAAGAACGACAAGGACCCAAGACTGCTCGAATATCCAGGTCATGATTGGCCTAACCTTTCTTCCCGTCCGACTCCACGACCAGAGTCAGGTTTTCGATGTTGGCAACACGAACTGTTCGGCCGGGCTTCAGCGGTCTAGCGGAGCGCGCGCGCCAAAGTTCCCCGTGAACGCGGACGCGCCCCTCGTGGCCGCTCCACTCCACGACACGGCCCTTGCTGCCGATCATTTCCTCGGGCCCGGAGACGATGGCTCGGCGACGTGCCCGCACCAGCAGCAGGATCACGAGCAGGAAAAATCCGGCGCTGACCACGGCGATCGATCCGATCAGCACCCACGAGATTCCATAACCGGGTACGTCCGTCTCCAGCAGCATCACGGAACCGATGACGAAGGCGACCGCCCCGCCGAGACCCAGCGCACCGAAGCTCGGGACAAAGGCCTCGCTCACCATGAGGGCCAGTCCCAACAGCAAGAGAGCAAGCCCCGCGTAATTGACCGGCAGGACATGGAAGGCATAGAGCGCAAGCAGCAAACTGATCGCTCCGGTCACACCCGGCACAATCAGGCCCGGACTGTAGAATTCGAGGATTATGCCGTAGATCCCTATCAGCATCAGGATATACGCGACGTTCGGATTCGTGATGATGGCGAGCAAACGCGTACGCCAGTCCGGCTCGACAGCGATCACCTCGACAGTCGCGGTTTCCAGGTACCGGCGCTCGCCAAGGATGGTGACAGGGCGACCATCGATCTGAGCCAGCAGCTCTTCGAGATTCGAGGCAATGAGATCGACGACCCCTTCCTCCAGCGCCTCCGCGGCGCTCAGACTCGCCGCTTCGCGCACGGCCCGCTCCGCCCAATCGGCATTGCGCCCGTGCATCTGCGCGAGGCTGCGGATGTAGGCCACGGCATCGCTGACCATCTTATCCGCCAGTGTCGGGCTCGGCCGCGGGGCCATCGGCGGCGTTCCCGGGTCCTCGTCCTGCTCCCGCCCTGCCCCTGTCTGCGGCTCCGGTTCGTCCCGATCGGGCATGGGCAGGGTCGGAGCCGGCCCGCCGACCTGGATCGGCGTGGCGGCTCCCAGGTTGGTGCCCGGCGCCATGGCGGCCACGTGGCTTGCAAGGACGATATAGGTTCCGGCGCTGGCGGCCCGCGCGCCGCTGGGCGCCACGTAACTCACGACGGCGACCGGAGAGGCCAGAATGTCCTGGATGATCTCCCGCATGGAGGTGTCGAGACCCCCGGGCGTGTCAATGCGGAGAATGACCAGTCCGACGTCCTGCTCGAGCGCCCGCTCCATGCTTCGATGTAGGTAGTCGCTGGTCGCCGGCCCGATAGGCCCGTCGATATCGAGGAGGAGAGCCACCTTTGATGGCTGGGCACGCACCGGCAAGCCCAGCGTCAAAAGAAGCAGCGCCAAGAGAGACAACGCATGCCACGGGCACTGGCGTGCAGCGCACGCTGCAAAGCCGACGCTTCTCGACATGACACCATCTGTGTCGAAGTGGACCGTTGGGATCGCCTCCTTGTGATCTGCTCGAGGTGGGCGCGCCCCAAACGTATTCCGCCGGACGGCCAAGGACAGTCGTCGACAAAGACCGACGCGCCAGCTCACGAATAGAGTGGCCACGACAAGCCGGCAATGACTTGAGTCAAGCTCCCTCTCGCTGGGTCGGTAAGCATGGAGGGAAAAGGGGACGCTACCCTTTTCCGACCCCGGCGGTGGATGGAGACACACCGGCGAGACGGACGCAGGGGCACCGGCCCGCGTGCGAGTCCTCAGCCCAGCAGCTCCGGTCGCAGCATCCAGGCGACCGCCCAGGCGCCGTCTGCGTCGCGCTCCAGGCAGACCAGGCTGCCCGGCCGGTAGGCGACGATCGGCCCGTCCTCGCGCGTCGTCACCAGGCGCGTCGCCAGGCGCGCCATGAAGGGCAGGTGGCCGACCACCATGGTGTCCTCGCGCCCATCGCCCAGCGTGCCGGCGAGCGCCTCGGTCGGATCGTTGGGCGCCAGCCCGGCGCGGACCTCGGCCTCCACGCCGGGCGCCACCGCCGCCGCGAGCCGCTCGGCGGTCTGCCGGGCCCGGGTCTTGCCGCTGTGCCAGACCCGCGAGACGCGGACGCCGCGATCCCCCAGGAACCGGCCCAGCCGCTCGACGTCCTGCCGCCCCCGGTCGCTCAACGGCCGCTCGGGATCGACCTCCTTGGCAACGGCCTCGCCATGCTGAACCAGATAGAGTTTCATGGTCGCCTCGGCATGCACATCAAACGGATGAAGGTCGATTGATTTCACTTGTGGGTCTGAAGATCAATCGATTCTGACCCGTTTTGATTCGATCGACCTCGCCTCGTCCGCCCATCAGCGGGATGGGTATCTGGCCATGATTTCCGCCAGCGAGGCATAGCGTGCACAGGCCTGGATCATGGCCTCGACGCAGGCCTCGGCGGTTTCCCAGGTGAGGTGCTCCTCGCGCTGTCCGCCCTCCATCCACAGGCTGGTCAGCTCGCTGCCGACGAACTTGCCCTCTTCCGGTGAATAGCTCAGCCACAGATCCTTGTCGTGGAGCTCGATCCGCACCTCGTGGGCCGCGACGACGATGGCCAGTCCCGGCACGTCGGAGAGTTCCCGGCGCAACTCTTCGGCGGCTTCCGCTACCGGCCGAAAGGCGGCCTCGATTTGCGCACTGCCGACGACGGGCGGGCGCTCGCGGCCGGGGCGCCGCTGTTCGGCGATCGCCTTGTGCAACCTGTCCCTGATCTGGGTCATTGGTCTATCGCCCTCTCTTCGCGGTCGGAACCCGGCGCGCCGACGCAACACTATGCCGCTCGGGGGCGGCGGCCGGGATGGGCCATCGGCCCGATCTGCCCGGATCCGTCCGAGCGCCGATGTCGCCCGGTCCGACGACAATGATCGTCAGTGCCGGCTGAGCCAGCAAGACCGTTTTGCGGGGGGACGCGAGAAAGCGGAAGCCGATCCCGGCAAGGCCCCTATCGTCCGCCGCGCCGATTGCCTACCGTAACCGACGGCAAACCCACCGACCGGATGGAGGATCATGGCGGATACCGACAGCATCGTTGTCATGGATGGCCCGGGGCCCTTCTTCTTCGGCCGGCTCGAGGGTCCGTTGAAGCTGATGCCGGCACCGCACGCCGATGCGGTCGCCCTCGAAGGCCGGATCGAGGTGGACGAAACCGGCACGCGCGTGACCGTATGCATCCCATTTTCCCATGCCGACGCCGTTCGGCTGTGGAAACTGCTGGGCGACTACAAGAACGAGCGGAACCTGCCCGATCCCGACGCGCCGGCGGGCCGCTGAGACGCTGGCGTCGGCGAATGCAGAGCGCCGAGCCGGCGCCGTTCGCCGTGCCGGGCGATCGAAAAAGTGACGCTCCCTTTTTTCTATCTCGCCGCTACGCCTCCGTTCGCAGTCAGGGCGAGAAAGAGGGGAGCGTCCCCATTTTGAAGGATGAGCCCGCCCGCTAGGCCAGCGCCCGCCTACCCCCGGAACCGCTCCTCATTGTGCCACGCCAGCGCGCCGGCATCCGGCCGCTGCCCGGCCTCGCGGGGCGCCTCGATCCGCCGCCCATGCAGCGCGTAGTAGTGCCGCCCGTTCTCGAACTCCTCGCGGATCCGGCCGCTGACCTCGAAGCGCAGCGCCGGCGTCACCGTCACATAGCCGGCATCGAACAGGCTGTGGATGTCGCGCCGCAGCAGCAACCCGTTCGGCGCCTCATGCGCCCCGCCCTCGCCATAGGGCCGGATATGCGCCGCCTCCAGCGCCGGCAGCGTCCGCTCCTGGGTGACCGCGCAGCGCCGTTTATAGAGGTCGGTCACCAGCACCCGGAACGCGCCCTGCCCCAGGCGCGGCCGGATCAGCTGCGGCCCGCCATAGCGCGCTCCCGGCTCGGCCACGCCCGGCATCCCGGCGGCGACCTGCCGGGCCAGTCGGTCGTTCACCTCATCCCACAGCGCCGCGCCTTCGGCCTCGCCGGTGGTGTAAGTCTTGAATTTCACGATGTTCGGCGACCAACTCGCCGGCACAGGAATCCAGTCCGGCTCCTCGAAAAAGAAGGGTTGCGTCAGAATGCGGCAGCCGATCGCGAAATCGCTGCGGTCGCCCGGACCGGCCCTGCGATACTTGGCGATGCGCGCCCGCATCTCCGCCGCCGAGCCGGCGCCGTTCGCCACCCCGAAGGCCTCCCAGGCCAGCGAGCAGGGCAGGGCGTTGGCATGGGCGAAGATGCCGCCGCCGACGATGAAGTTGCGCGGTGCGTGTAGTTTGAACAGGAACAGCTCGCCGGGCCGCAGCGCCCGGAAACTGGCCGCCGACGGCGCCCAGAAATTCACCTCGGCCAGCTCCGGCTGCCGCCGCAGCGTCTCGAACCAGTCGCCATCGGTGACGGCGACGACGAGGTTGATGGGCATGGGGGCTACCGATCCGGGCGCTGCTTGTGGGCGACAAGGCTCTCGGCGGAGACGTAGAGACGGCCGTTGACCCGGAACTGCGTCCAGTCCAGGTCACCGCGGCCCATCATCTCTCTGACC
>JABDIP010000039.1 GCA_013003675.1 Inquilinus sp. | reverse complement strand
GTCCTGAGGGCGCGAACCATGGCCATCGCCTCGTTGTCGGCCAGGGCGCGTTCATGTTTGGGCTTGCCCATCGCCTCAGGCCCTCCGCGCCTTCTTGTCCGCGGCGTGGCCGTGGAACGTGCGGGTTGGCGCGAACTCGCCGAACTTGTGGCCGACCATGTTCTCGGTGACCAGGACCGGCAGGAACTTGTGGCCATTGTAGACGCCGAAGGTCAGGCCCACGAACTGGGGCATGATGGTCGAGCGCCGCGACCAGGTGCGGATGATTTCGTTGCGCCCCGAGCCGCGGGCGACCTCTGCCTTCTTCAGCAGAGCGCCGTCGACGAAGGGACCTTTCCATACTGAGCGAGACACGGACTAAGCTCCCTACTTCTTCTTGTGACGGCGCCGGACGATGAGCGAGTCGGACTGCTTCTTGCCGCGAGTCCGCGCGCCCTTGGTCGGCTTGCCCCACGGGGTCACCGGGTGGCGGCCGCCAGAGGTGCGGCCTTCGCCGCCGCCATGCGGGTGGTCGATAGGGTTCATGGCCACGCCGCGCACCGACGGGCGCTTGCCCAGCCAGCGGTGGCGCCCGGCCTTGCCGAGATTGGTGTTCGCCTGATCCGGGTTCGACACCGCGCCGACCGTCGCCATGCACTCGCCGCGCACCAGCCGAAGCTCGCCCGAGGCCAGCTTGACCTGGGCGTAGGCCAGATCGCGGCCGACAAGCTGGGCATAGGTGCCGGCGGAACGCGCCATCTTGCCACCGGCGCCGGGCTTCAACTCGATATTGTGGACGATCGTGCCGATCGGCACGTTCTTCAGCGGCATCGCGTTGCCCGGCTTCACGTCGGTGCGCTCGCCGGCGATCACCGTGTCGCCGACGCCGATGCGCTGCGGCGCCAGGATGTAAGCCAGTTCGCCATCCTCGTACTTGATGAGGGCGATGAAGGCGCTGCGGTTCGGGTCGTATTCAAGCCGCTCCACGGTCGCCGGCACATCGAATTTGCACCGCTTGAAATCGACGATCCGATACCGCCGCTTGTGGCCACCGCCGATGCGCCGGGCGGTGATCCGGCCGCTGCTGTTGCGCCCGCCGCTCTTGCTGAGGCCCTCGGTCAGCGACTTCACCGGCTTGCCCTTGTAGAGCGCCGACCGGTCGACGGCGATGAGCTGCCGCGTACCGGGGGTGATCGGATTGTATTGCTTCAGTGCCATGACCGTTTCCTCACAGCCCCGACGTGATGTCGATCTGGTGGCCCTCGGCGAGGGTCACGACGGCTTTCTTGGTGTCCGACCGGCGGCCCGGAATGCCGCGGAACCGCTTGGTCTTGCCCTTGACGCGCAAGGTGTTGACGGCCGCCACCTTCACTTCGAACAGGCCTTCGATGGCCTGCTTGATCTCGGGCTTGGTGGCATCGAGCGGCACCTTGAAGACGACCTGGCTGTGCTCGGACACCATGGTCGACTTCTCGGTGATCACCGGCGCGCGAACGATGTCGTACATCCGCTCGCGACTGATCTTCTTCTGGGGCGCGAACTTGATCATTTGAGGCGGGCCTCCAGGTGCTCGACCGCGTCGCGGCTCAATACCAGCGTCTCGTGCCGCAGGATGTCGTAGACGTTGATGCCCTGCTGCGGCAGCACGTCGATCCTCGGCAGGTTGCGCGCGGCGAGGCCGAACGCGGTATCGACGATCTCGCCGGAAACGATCACCGCCGAGGTGACACCCAGGGCCTGGAGCCGACCGGCCAGATCCTTGGTCTTCGGCGCCTTCGCCTCGACCTTGTCGAGAACGATCAGCTTGCCGTCCGCCGCCTTGCTCGACAGCGCGTGGCGCAACGCCAGCCGACGCACCTTCTTCGGCAGGTCGAACCCATGGTCGCGGACGACCGGGCCGAAGATCCGCGCGCCGCCGCGATTCTGCGGCGAGCGCAGCGAGCCCTGGCGGGCGCGGCCGGTACCCTTCTGCTTGAACGGCTTCTTGGTCGTGCCGCTGATCTCGCTGACGCCCTTCGTCTTGTGCGTACCCGCGCGCCGCTTCGCCAACTGCCAGTTGACGATGCGATGCAGCAGGTCGCCGCGCGGCTTCAGCCCGAAGATCGAGTCGTCGAGCTCGATCTCCCCGCTCTTTTTGTTGTCCAGCGTCTGAACCGGGACCTTCATCGCCTTAGTCCTTCTTCCCCGACGTGTCGTTGGTATCACTCTCCGCAGCGCCGTCCTCGGCGGCGGGAGGCTCGACCGCCTCCGGCTCGGCAGCCTCGGCCTCGACCGGCGGCTGCTCGGCCTGCGCCTCGTCCACGGCGGCATCCTCGACCGGCTCCACCGCTTCCGGCGCCTCGGCCTCCGGGGCGGCCTCGACCGGCTGTTCGGCGGCCGGCCCGGTGCGGAGCCCGGCCGGATACGGCGCCTCGTCGGGCCGCGTCGCCTTCACCGCATCGTTCACCAGCACCCAACCGCCTTCCGAACCCGGAACAGCGCCACTGACCAGGATCAGCCCCTCGTCCGGATCGGTCGACACCACCATCAGGTTCTGGGTGGTGACCCGCTTGGCGCCCATCTGGCCGGCCATCTTCTTGCCCTTGAAGACCTTGCCGGGGTCCTGGCTGTTGCCGGTGGAACCGTGCGCGCGGTGCGAGATCGATACGCCGTGACTGGCCCGCATTCCGCTGAAATTGTGCCGCTTCATGGAACCGGCGAAGCCCTTGCCGACCGATGTGCCGGTCACGTCGATCTGCTGGCCGGGCACGAAATGGGCCGCCGACAGCTCGGCGCCGACATCGAGCAGCGCATCCTCGGCGACACGGAACTCGACCAGCTTGCGCTTCGGCTCGACCTTGGCGGCGGCGAAGTGGCCGCGCATCGCCTTCGAGACGTTCTTCACCTTGGCCTTGCCGGCACCGAGTTGGACCGCGGTATAGCCATCCTTGTCGGCGGTGCGAACACCGACCACCTGGCAGGCATCCACCTTCAGCACGGTCACCGGCACATGCTCCCCGGCGTCGTTGAAGACACGGGTCATGCCAAGTTTCTGGGCGATCAGACCAGAGCGCATCTCTCCCACCCCTAGAGCTTGATCTCGACGTCGACGCCGGAAGCGAGGTCGAGCTTCATCAGCGCGTCCACGGTCTGCGGCGTCGGGTCGACGATTTCGAGAAGCCGCTTGTGGGTGCGGATCTCAAACTGTTCGCGCGACTTCTTGTCGATGTGCGGCGAGCGCAGCACGGTAAAGCGCTCGATCTGCGTTGGCAGCGGGATCGGCCCCCGAACCCGGGCGCCGGTCCGCTTCGCGGTGCTCACGATCTCGCCGGTCGACTGATCGAGCACACGGTGGTCGAACGCCTTCAGGCGAATGCGGATGTTCTGGCTATCCATGGTTCGGTGTCCGTTTCCTGGGCTGCCTGGGCTTCTCGAAGGCGCCGTCTACTCGATGATCGAGGCGACGACGCCGGCGCCGACGGTGCGGCCGCCCTCGCGGATGGCGAAGCGCAGCCCCTCGTCCATGGCGATCGGCGCGATCAGCTCCACCGTCATCGTCGTGTTGTCCCCCGGCATCACCATCTCGGTGCCGTCCGGCAGATGCACCACGCCCGTCACATCCGTCGTCCGGAAGTAGAACTGCGGACGGTAGTTGGTGAAGAACGGCGTGTGCCGGCCACCCTCCTCCTTGGTCAGGATGTAGGCCTCCGCCTTGAACTTGGTGTGCGGCGTGATCGAACCCGGCTTCGCCAGTACCTGCCCGCGCTCCACATCGTCGCGCTTGGTGCCGCGCAGCAGCGCGCCGATGTTGTCGCCCGCCTCGCCCTGGTCGAGCAGCTTGCGGAACATCTCCACACCCGTGCACACCGTCTTCACCGTGTCCTTGATGCCGACGATCTCGATCTCCTCGCCGACCTTCACCACACCCCGCTCGACCCGGCCCGTCACCACCGTGCCACGGCCCGAGATCGAGAACACGTCCTCGATCGGCATCAGGAACGGCAGGTCCTTCGGACGCTCCGGCGTCGGAATGTAGCTGTCCACCGCCTCCATCAGCGCCAGGACCGACTTCTTCCCGGTCTCCTCGTCCTTGTCCTCCAGCGCCGCCAACGCAGAGCCCTTCACGATCGGAATGTCGTCGCCGGGGAAGTCGTAGGACGACAGCAGCTCGCGAACCTCGAGCTCGACCAGCTCCAGCAACTCCTCGTCGTCGACCTGGTCGACCTTGTTCATGTACACCACGATCGCCGG
>JABDIP010000022.1 GCA_013003675.1 Inquilinus sp. | reverse complement strand
GCGCCGACCGGTCTGCGCGTGCTCGCCGGCGATGTCGGCGGCTCGTTCGGCATGAAGGGCGCGGCCGGCCGCGAAGACGGGCTGGTGCTGTGGGCGGCGCGCCGGTTGGGCCGGCCGGGGCTGTGGGCTTCCGGCCGGACGGAGGCGTTCCTGTCCGACGAGCATGGCCGCGACCTGCGGGCCAAGGCCACGCTGGCGCTCGACGAGCAAGGCCGCTACCTGGCGCTCGATGTGGAGTTCCGGGCCAATATCGGCGCCTATCTGTCGCGCCGCTCGCTCGGCATGGTGAACAATATCGGCGGCCTCGCCGGCGTCTACCGCATCCCGGCGATCCGCGCGGGCGTGACCGGGGTCTTCACCCACACCGCGTCGGTCGCACCCTATCGCGGTGCCGGCCGGCCGGAGGCGACCTATGTGGTTGAGCGGCTGCTCGACGCGGCCGCCCGCCGGCTTGGCCGGGACCCGGCCGATTTGCGCCGCCGCAACCTGATCCCGGCCGAGGCGATGCCGTACCAGACGGCGCTGACCTTCCGCTACGATTGCGGCGACTTCGCCGCGGTGCAGGCGCGGGCGGAGGCTCTGGCGGACCGCGCCGGCTTCGCCGCCCGGCGCAACGCGGCGGCGGCGCGCGGCCGACTGCGCGGCCTTGGCATCGCCAGCCCGATCGAAATCGCCGGCCGGCCGATGGGTCCGTCCCGCGCCGATACCGCCCGGGTCAGCGTCGCCGCCGACGGCACGATCGAGTTGCGGCCGGGGGCGATGTCGGTCGGCCAGGGGCATGAGACCGCGCTCGCCCGCCTGGTCGCCGATCGCCTGTCGGTGCCGGAGGCCGCCATCGCCTACCGCCAGGGCGACACCGACCTGTTGGCCACCGGCCGCGGCAATGGCGGGTCGAGCGCGCTGGTGGTCGGCGGCACCGCGGTGCACGCCGCGATCGAGGCGCTGATCGAGAAGGGCCGCGCCATCGCCGCCGAGGCCTTGGAGGCCGCCATCGCCGATGTCTCCTTCCGGGACGGCCGCTTCGCCGTCGCCGGCACCGACCTCACCCTGACCCTGGCCGAAGCGGCGGCCCGCGCCGGACCCGACGGGTTCGCCGCCGATGCCTGGCACGCCCCCGAGGAGCCGACCTACCCGAATGGCTGCCATATCTGCGAGATCGAGATCGACCCGGAGACCGGCGCGGTCGCCATCGTCGCCTATGCCGCGGTCGAGGATGTCGGCACGGTGCTGGACCCGGCGCTGGTCGAGGGCCAGATGCAAGGCGGCATCGCCCAGGGAATGGGCCAGGCGCTCGGCGAGCGGATCGTCTACGACCGCGCCACCGGCCAGCTCATCTCCGGCTCCTTTCTCGACTACCGCATGCCGATCGCCGCCGATATGGGCCGGCCGGTGCTGGAGACCCTGGCGGTGCCGACCGCCGTCAACCCGCTCGGCGCCAAGGGAGTCGGCGAGGCCGGCACGGTCGGCGCCCTGGCGGCAGTGATGAACGCGGTCTGCGACGCCCTCGCCCCGTTCGGCATCGAGCATCTCGATATGCCGGCCACGCCGGAACGGGTGTGGCGGGCGATCCGTGACGCTCGGCAGCGAGGCGAAGCCCGATCAACCGACCGCAGGGAAGACCGACGATGAGCGAATTCGACCGTTGGGAACAGCGTTTCGCCGCCGAGGACTATCTGTTCGGCACCGCGCCCAACGCCTTCCTCGCCGCCCAGGCGCCGCTGCTGGTGCCGGGCCGGCGGGCGCTCAGCATCGCCGACGGCGAGGGGCGCAACGGCGTCTGGCTGGCCGAGCGGGGGCTGTCGGTGCAGGCGCTCGACTTCTCGCCGACCGCCCTGGCCAAGGCGCGGGACCTGGCCGCCGCCCGCGGCGTGGCGATCGAGACCGAGCGCGCCGATCTGTTCGCCTGGGACTGGCCGGACGCGGCGTTCGACGTGATCGTCGGCATCTTCTTCCAGTTCGCCCCGCCGGCCGAACGGACTGTCATCTTCGAAGGCATCAGGAAGGCGCTGAAGCCCGGCGGCCTGCTGTTGATCCAGGGCTATCGGCCGGAGCAGCTGGTCTATGCGACCGGCGGCCCGAAGGCCGTCGAGCAACTCTACACGCGCGAATTGCTGGAGGCCGCCTTCGGCGATTTCGCCACGCTGGAGATCCGCGAGCACGACAGCGAAGTGGCGGAAGGCGCCGGCCACCACGGCATGTCGGCGCTGATCGATCTGGTCGGGCGGAAATAGCGGCCATCGGCTGGGCCGGCATCACCCTCACCCTCCCAACGCTTTGCGCCGGGCCCCTCCCTCTCCCGCAAGGGGAGAGGGAAATCAACGGGCCGCAGCGGTGGAAAAAATCCCTCTCCCCTCGCGGGAGAGGGAGGGACCCGCGTAGCGGGAGGGTGAGGGGGCCACCCCGACCGTTCAGATCGACCCAGCCTCGACCATGTAGTTGTTCGCCGTGCACATGGCGGCATCATCGGAGGCCAGGAACAGCACCATGCGGGCGACATAGACCGGCTCGATCAGATCGGGCAGGCACTGGTTCTGGCGGTGCCGCTCGAGCTTCTCCGGCGTCGCCCAGAGCTGCTTCTGCCGCTCGGTCATGATCCAGCCCGGCACCACGGTGTTGACCCGGATGCGGTGCGGCCCCAGGTCGCGGGCGAAAGAGCGCGTCATGCCGTGCACCGCCGCCTTGGCGCTGGTGTAGACCGGCATGCCGCCGGAAGCCTCCCACCACGAGTTCGAGCCGATATTGACGATCGAGCCCTTGCCGGCGGCGATCATGCCTGGCGCCACCGCCTGGGTGGCGAAGAACATGTGCCGCAGATTGGTGGCGATGCGCTCGTCGTAATACTCCGGCGTCACCTCGTCCCAGGGATGCCGGTCGTCGCGCGCGGCGTTGTTGACCAGCACCCCGGCCGGCCCCAGCGACGCCTCCAGCGCCTTGAAGGCTTGCTTGAGCGCGCCGATGTCGCGCAGATCGCAGGGCTCGAAGCGGATCGTCGCCCCCTGCCCGGCCAGCGCGTCGGCCAGCGCCCGGCCGCCGGCCTCGTCGATATCGACGAAACCGACCCGCGCGCCCTGCTCGACGAAGCCCCGCACGATCAGTTCGCCGATCCCCGACGTCCCGCCGGTGACGAAGACGACGGTCTCTTTCAGGCTCGGATGGATGGCGAAGGACATGGGCGGAGACTCCGGAGTGGATCGGCTTTGATCCCGGTCTCGACGAATTGCCGCGCCACGTCAAGGGCGGGCCGGCGGAAGCCGGGTCAGCTCAGGTCTTGATCCGCGGGCGCCTGGTGCCGGACACTCGCCGCCATGACGACTAAACGCCTGCTCATCGTCGCCCATGCGCCGTCGCCGAACACCCGGCGGCTGTTCGAGGCCGCGGTGGAGGGTGCGCGGGCGGAGGCGTGCGGAGTCGAGATCGTCGCCCTGAGCCCGTTCGAGGCCGGCCCGGACGATGTGCTGAAGGCCGGGGCGGTGCTGCTCGGCACCACCGAGAACCTCGGCTATATGAGCGGGGCGCTGAAGGATTTCTTCGACCGCAGCTACTACCCCTGCCTGGAGAAGACCCAAGGGCTGCCTTACGCGCTCTTCATCCGCGCCGGGCAGGACGGCACCGGCACAAGGCGCGGGGTGGAGACGATCACCACCGGACTGCGCTGGCGCGCGGTGCAGGAGCCGCTGATCTGCCGCGGCGCGTGGCGGGAGGTATTCGTCGGCCAGGTGCGCGAGTTGGCCGAGGCGATGGCCGCCGGGCTCGACTCCGGGGTGTTCTGACAGGGCCAGCGGCGCCCGTACCGCACGCTCCTTCCGCCGAGTGACGTGGGGTCAGGTCTTGAATTGTCAATTGTCATGCGGCAACGCCGCGCAATTCACAATTCAAGACCTGACCCCTGTTCGCCGGCCCTCGCCGACGAAGCGCCGGGCCACCGTGCCGATTGTCGCGCCCTGCACGATCACCGAGAACACCACGATGACATAGGTGGCGGTCAGGATCGTCACCTTCAGCGGCCCGGCCGGCAGGGTGAGCGCGAGGGCGATGGAAATGCCGCCGCGCAGCCCGCCCCAGACCAGGATCGGATAGGCGCCTTCGGTGAACGGGGCAAGACGGCTGAGCGCCAGCATCGGCAGCCCGACCGAGACCGCCCGCGCCGCCAGCACCAGCGCGATGCCGGCGACGCCGATCGCCAGATGGCCGGGGTCGAAGGCGATCGCCACGATCTCCAACCCGATCAGCAGGAACAGCACCGAATTCAGCATCTCGTCGAGCAGCGACCAGAATCCGGTTAAGTGCTCTCGGGTCCGGTCGCTCATGGCGAATTTCGCGCCGTGATTGCCGATCAACAGGCCGGCGACGGCCATCGTCACCGGCCCGGCGACGTGCAGCTGCTGGGCCAGGGCATAGCCGCCCATCACCAGGGCCAGGGTGATCAGTACCTCCAGATTGTGCTCGTCGATGGTCCGCATGGCGCGATAGGCGATCCAGCCCAACACCAGGCCCAGCGCCGCGCCGCCGCCGGCCTCCAGCACGAACAGCTCGGCCGCGTGGCCGGGCGAGAAATCGCCGCCGCCGGTCGCCGCCGCCAGCACGATGGAAAACACCACCACGCCGACGCCGTCGTTGAACAGGCTCTCGCCGGCCACCTTGGCCTCCAGGCTGGGCGGCACCCGGGCCGATTTCAGGATGCCCATCACCGCCACCGGGTCGGTCGGGCTGATCAGCGCGCCGAACACCAGGCACCAGACGAACGGCAGCGGATAGCCGAACCAGCCGGCGATCAGCCAGAACCCGCCGCCGATCAGGAACGTCGAGGCCAGCACGCCCAGGGTCGCCATCGTCGCCACCGCCCATTTTCGGCGCAGCAGATTGCCCAGATCGACGTGCAGGGCGCCGGCGAACAGCAGGAACGACAGCATGCCGTCGAGCAGCGCCTCGGGGAAATCCAGCCCGGCGACAAAACCGCGCACCGCCGCGCCCAGCCCCAGCCCCGGCGCCGCCGCGTCCAGCCCGACCATCGCCAGCGAGGCGGCCGCGCCCATCACCGTCAGGCCGATGGTGTGTGGCAGGCCGATCAGCCTGTGATTGGCATAGCCCCCCACGGCGGCGAGCACGATCAGCAGGGCGGCGGCGTCGAGCGGGTTCACGGGCATCGGTCCGGAGCGGTGGGCGAGTCGAGCCGCGAGCCTACCGTCCCGGCCGGCGCCCGCCTAGGCGGGAAGAATGGGGTCAGGTCTTGAAATTTGAATTGCGCGGCGTTGCCGCTTGGCAATCCACAAATCAAGACCTGACCCCATGGCGCCATCGTTCACCGCGCTCAAAGGCGTTCGGCACGATCGTCGCGCCGTTAACCGGCCGCAAAGCCGGGCGCAGTCAAAATGCCTCTACGGGAAACACCTTGAAGCGCAGAATGACGGAACGCGGACATCGAGGACGGGACGGGAAGGCCGCCCTGGCGCGGACGCTGCGTCGGCACGCCTCGGCCCTTGGCATCGCGCTGGCGGTTGGGTGCTGCGCCGTCTCGGTGGCGATCAGCCAGCTCGTGGACGACAGGATGCCCGACACCGTCGAGGCGCTGCTCGACCACGTTTACGCCTATCGCTGCGGCGAGATCGCCGGCGACTTTTCTTACGACCGCGTCGGATTCGACGTCACCAGCGTCCGCGTGCTGCTGATCGAACGGGCGGTCGCCGATCTCGGCCCCGACCGGGCCGCCGCGGTCGCCATCGTGGTCGGCGTGCTGCGCCACGACTACGACCTCAACACCCGGGCCGGCGCCGTGCTCGCCCTCGGTTACCTCGCCGACAGCGCCGCCCCGGCGGCCCCTGCCCTCACCGCCGTCGCCGCCGACGCCGCCGAGGACCTCCGCCTCCGCCAATTGGCCGAGGAGGCGCTGAGGACCATAGAGGCCGCCCTCGGCTGAGCGGCCGTCGGGCCCCACCTCCAACGGCCGTCTTCGCGAGGAGCCAATGCGACGCGGCATTCCAGTCCCGCACTGGCCGCCC
>JABDIP010000021.1 GCA_013003675.1 Inquilinus sp. | reverse complement strand
GGCTCAGACCCATCACGTAGACCTGGGCGCCGGTCGGCTCGCCGAAGGCGCCGAAGCCGTCATGCTTGCCCCACAGACTCCAGCGCAGCGCAGCGCGCGGCGGCTGCCCCGGATCGTCGCGGCCGATTCGGTGGTGGATCTCGAAGGCGGCGTTCGGAAAGGAGGATCGCAGGCCGAGCCAGAAGCGATCGGCGGCGTCCCAGCCATGGCCGGTGACGGCGCCGGGCAGTTCCAGTTGGACCGCGCGGTCGTAGGCTTGCGGGATCACCGCCAAGTCTGCCGCCATGATCCGGTTCAGGATTTCCGCGTAGCGCTGCCCGCTCGCGCCGTCGTTGCCACGCCCGGCATAGGGCCCCTGGATATCGGTATCCGGGGTCAGCGGCCGGGCGCAGGCATCCGGGCCGCCCTCCACCGCGATGCGGTCCGCCGCGTATTGTTTGGGGTCGATGCCGAGCTGGCGGACGATCGCCCCCTGGTCGCGGATCAGCCACTCGTCATAGATCTGGTTATCCTTCGCCGCGCAGTCGGCGATGATGCGGTAGCGCAGGGCCTTGCCGGTCGCCTTGCCGAACACCCCGTCGCCGAGATGGGTGGCGGTCGAGAACAGCCGGTGCGACGACAGGAAGCCGTTCTCCTCGTCGCCGCTCCAGATCACGTCCTCGCCGAGCAGGACGCGGTCGGGGAATTCCGCCAGGGTCGCCATCGTCGCCGCGATGACGTCGGCATTTCCGACCACCACCGAGCCTGGCGTCCGCACCGGTATGGTGTCCGTATAGTATTGGCGCAGCGTGGCGACGCCGCGGTCCTCCCAGATCTCCTTGGTGATGCCCAGGATGTAGTCCGGCAGGTCCTTGAACTTGGGATCGAAGCCCTTCATCGGTGGTCTTCCTGCGGTTTGCGCGCCGAACCGCGGATCATCAGCGGCCCGGCGAAAGACACCCGGCGCGGCTTGGTGTCGCCCTTCTCGATGCCGGCCAACAGGGCCTCGACCACCGCCTCGACCATGCGGTTGGTCGGCTGGCGCACGGTGGTCAGATCGTAGCTCGGCCAGGCCGCCATCGGCACGTCGTCATAGGCGACGACGGAGACGCCCTCCGGGATCTTCAGCCCGAGCTCGTAGCGCATGACGTCCATGGCGGCGATCGCCATGTGGTCGTTGGCGATGAAGACGGCGTCGGGCGGATCGGCGGCGGCGAACATGCGGCGCGCGGCGATTTTCGCCTGCTCGAAATCGTAGCTGCCGACCTCGCGGGCATGAAGCTCGCGGCCGGCGGCGGCCAGGCCGGCGCGAAACCCGGCCTCCCGGTCGCGTTGCGTCGAGGCGCCTTCCCAGCCGGCGATGTAGCCGATGCGCCGGTGGCCGCCGGCGACCAGAAACTCGGCGAGCTTGCGGCCGCCGGCTTCGTTGTCCGATGTCACGGCGGAAAACCGGCCCTCGTCCTGGGTTCGGTTGAACAGCACCACCGGGATACCTTCGTCGGCGCAGCGATAGGTGAGGTCGGACGACATCGAGACCGAGGCCATGACAATGCCGTCGACCTGATAGCCGAGGATCTCCTCCAGCACGGTCTCGAAATCGCCGGAGGTCGGGCCGGCCATGAAGATCAGGACGTGGTAGCCGCATTCCTGCAGCGCGTGCGACAGCTTCTCCAGCGCGACCGGGTAGTACTGATTGTCGAGATAGCTGACCACCAGGCCGATGATGCGGCTGCGCCCGGTGATCAAGGACCGGGCCAGCACGTTGGGCCGGTAGCCCAGCTCGCGCGCGACCGACATCACCTTCTCGCGCATCGGGCCGGAGACCGAGGCGCCCGGCGTGAACACCCGGCTCACGGCCGATTGGCTGACGCCCGCCTGCCGCGCCACGTCCATCGAGGTCACGATCTCGCGGCCCATCAGGCGGCCGTCCAGCCGCCGTCGAGCATCAGGGCCGAGCCGGTCATCAGCGCCGAGGCGTCGGAGGCGAGGAACACCGCCGCGCCCATCAGATCCTCGAGCTGGCCGACCCGGCCCAAGGCGATCTTGTCCTCGATCACCGCGCGCATCTCCGGGTCGTCGAAGGTCACGCGGGTCAGTTCGGTCAGCACGAAGGTCGGGCAGATCGAATTGACCCGAATGCCGTGCGGCCCTAGCTCCAGCGCCATGCTCTTGGTGAAGCCCTCGACGGCGAATTTCGTCGCGCAATAGACCGAACGCTTCAGCCCGCCGACATGCCCCATCTGCGACGAGACATTGATGATCGAGCCGGCGATCCCGGCATCGACCATCCCTTTCGCCACCGCCTGGGCGCAGAACAACGCCGCCTTGATGTTGAGACCGGCGATGGCGTCGTAGTCCGTCTCGGTAATCTCGAACAGGCTCTGCGGCCGATTGGTCCCGGCATTGTTGACGAAGACATGGAAGGGCCCGGTCCGGGCCACCAGCGCCTCGAAGGCCGGGCGGTCGGTCACGTCGACGACCGCCGCCTCGGCCGAGAAGCCGGCCTCGCGCAGCGCCGCCGCGGCGTCCTCGACCTGGGCCTCGGTCCGCGCCGCCAGCACCACATGCGCCCCGGCCTCGGCCAAGGCCGTCGCCATGGCGAGGCCAAGGCCCCGCCCGGCGCCGGTCACCAGGGCCCGGCGCCCGTCGAGCCGGAACGACGGCGTGCGCGGCAGCTCCATCAGACTTCCGCCTTCAGCCGCTCGGCGGCGGTGTAAGGCTCGATGTTGCGGCCGCCATAGCGGCGGACCCGGATATTGGCCTGTTCGGCGTGACCGGCGAAACCCTCCAGCATGCACAGCCGCGAGCAGTATTCGCCGACCATGGCGCTGGCCGCGTCGGTCAGCACCTTCTGATAGGTGCAGGTCTTCAGGAACTTGCCGACCCAGAGGCCGCCGGTGTATCGCGCCGCCTTGCGTGTCGGCAGGGTGTGGTTGGTGCCGATCACCTTGTCGCCATACGAGACGTTGGTTCGCGGACCGAGGAACAGCGCCCCGTAATTGCTCATGTTATCCAGGAACCAGTCGTCCCGGTCGGTCATCACCTGCACGTGTTCGGAAGCGATCTCGTCGGCCTTGGCCAGCATGTCGGCGTGGTCCTCGGCGACGATGACCTGTCCGTAATCCTCCCAGGCCTGGCGGGCAATGGCGCCGGTCGGCATCTGGTCGAGCAGCCGCTCGACCTGTTCCATGGTGTCGCGGGCCAGTTTTTCCGAGGTCGTCAGCAGGATTGCGGGCGAGTTCGGCCCGTGCTCCGCCTGGCCCAGAAGGTCGACCGCGCAGATCTCGCCGTCGACGGTCTCGTCGGCGATCACCAGCGTCTCGGTCGGCCCGGCGAACAAATCGATGCCGACCCGGCCGAAGAGCTGTCGCTTCGCCTCGGCGACGAACGCGTTGCCGGGCCCGACCAGCATGTCGACGGCGCCGATCGACTCGGTCCCGATCGCCATCGCGCCGATCGCCTGGATGCCGCCGAGCACATAGATCTCGTCGGCACCGGCCATGTGCTGCGCGGCAACGATGGCCGGCGCCGGCCTGCCGTCGAAAGGCGGCGCGCAGGTGGCCACCCGCTTCACCCCCGCCACCTTGGCGGTCAGCACCGACATGTGGGCCGAGGCCAGCAACGGGTACTTTCCGCCGGGCACGTAGCAACCGACCGAGTTCATCGGGATGTGCTTGTGGCCGAGGATCACGCCCGGCAGGGTTTCCTGTTCCACCGGCCGCATCGAGGCGAACTGTATCTCGGCGAAGTTGCGCACCTGTTTCTGCGCGAAGCGGATGTCCTCCAGCGCGTCGTCGGAGAGCTCGGCGACGCAGGCCTCGATCTCGGCGCGCGACAGCCGGTAGTCGTCCCGGTCCCAGCCGTCGAACTTGACCGACATCTCGCGCACCGCCGCGTCGCCGCGGGCCTCGATATCGGCCAGCGCCGCCTCGACGATCCCGCGCACCCTGGCGTCGATCGCCGCGGCCTCGTCGACGTCCTTGCCGTGTTTAAGGTATCTCGCCATGTCCTGCCCTGACCTCGCCGGTTACTCTGCCGCCCTGGGGCGGCGCGGCGCCTTGCGCCCCTCGTCGTACGCTTCCCAGCCATGCCCCTGGAACGGGTCGACGCCGAGTTGCCGCATGACGTGCGGAAAGTCGACCATCACCCAGTTGTCGACGATCTTGCCGCCCTCGACCTTCCAGAAATCCATGTAGCGGATCTCGACCCGCTTTCCGGTCGGCGGAATGCCCATGAACTCGCCGGAATGGGTGGCATGCTGGGCACCGAAACAAGCACCCCATTCGCCCTGGAAGATCCGCGCCTCGTCGACGCAGACCTTGTCGGAGAACGCGGCCTGGAACGGGCGCTGCCAATGGTCCTGGAATTCCTTCAGCCCCCTCTTGGTGCCGCATCCGGCATTGCCCATCCAACTGAAGCCCGGGGCGAAGAACGCCGCCATGCCCTCGATCTCGTGGTCGTTCAGGCCGTCGACCATGGATTCGATGACGCGCCGGGTCTCCCCGGTCTTCGACAGGTCGTTGTCGCGCGTCAGCACCGCCTGTTCCGGCCGGGACCCCTTCATACGCGTCACCCCTTCACCGCGCCGGCGGTCAGGCCGCTGACGATCTGGCGCTGAAACACCATGACCAGCAGGAACAGCGGCGCGGTGATCGAAACGGCGGCGGCGACGGCTTCGACCTGGTCGGTGGGCGTCGTCTCGCGGTTGAAATAGCCGGCGATGGCCGGGACCATGGTCTGGTTCTGCGCGTCGAGCAGCAGCGAGGTGACCAGGAAGTCGTTGTAGGCGAGCAGGAAGCTGAACAGCCCGGTGGTGATCACCCCGGGCCACATCACCGGCATAATCACCCAGCGGAAGGCTTGGAAATGGGTGCAGCCATCGACCCGCGCCGCCTCGTCGAGATCCATCGGGATGTTCTGGAAAAACGACCTAAGCATCCAGATCGTGAACGGCTGGTTGATCGACACCAGCACCGCGATCACCGCCCAGGGCTTGCCGTAGAGCGTCGGCGCCGCGTCGCCGAGGAACGGCCGCAGGATCTCCGCCGAGTTGATGAAGGGAGGCAGATAGCCCGCGACCAGCACCGAGTGCGGCAGCGCGCGGAAAACCAGCGCCACGACCAGGAGCCAGAAGGCGAGTTGCGAATTGGTCCGGGCGAGGCCGTATCCGGCGAGGGTGCCGACGGTCAGCGAGATGGTGACGACGCCCGCGGTCACGATCAGCGAGTTGATGAAGTTGCGGTAGAACTCGTTGTCGACCCAGACCGCCTGATAATGCTCGGTCGTCAAACCCAGAATCGGCGCGCCGAGCGGTCCGAGAACCGCATTCAGCGCGTCGAGAACCGGCGGCAGCGCGCCGAAGAAGACGAGCACGAAGACGTACCCGAACAGCAGTGCGCCGGCGATCCAGCCGAGCCAGAGCTGGCCCCAGGGTGCATAGCGCGCGACCGCCCCCGGCAACCAGCGGACGGCCAACCGCGCCGTCGCCCAGAGCGCGGCCAGGCCGACGACGATGTCGAGAAACGACAGTCCCTTGCCGGCGGCCCGCGTCTCCGGGCCGAAGATCACGCTGAGCGGATTGGCGGCGAACGAGTCTACCGGCACCTTGAAGCTCATCACCGCGATCCAGAACAGCGGGAAGGCGGCAAGCAGGCACCAGAAGGTCAGAAAGCCGGCCGAAGACAGTCGGAGCGCGAGCGGCGGGCGCATGGCCCGTGGAATGCTCATAGCCGGCCCTTCCGGTGATCGCGCCAGGTCCGCAGGAGGAG
>JABDIP010000540.1 GCA_013003675.1 Inquilinus sp. | reverse complement strand
GGGTGCGTCAGGCTGCTTGCCCGGTGCGCCGCATGGCGCCGCGCGGCCTTCCTGCCCTGTCGGCGGGACGGCGCCGCGCAGACCACGACCATGGTGAGAGATGCGGGCTAGGGTGGACTGGCGCCGGGCCGAGAACCGCGGCCGCCGCGCCGAATCGCTCTGCGCCCTGGTCCTCGCCCTCAAGGGGTACCGTATCGTCGCCCGACGCTACCGATGCCCGGCCGGCGAGGTCGACATCATCGCCCGGCGCGGCGGCGCGCTGGTGGCGGTGGAGGTGAAGGCGCGCGCCGACACCGGCCTTGCCGCCGAATCGCTCGGCGCCCGCCAACGCGCCCGGGTCGAACGAGCGGCCTTGCATTTCCTTGCCGGCAGCGGCGCCGGAATTGTGCCGCATTCGCCGGACAGTTTGCGTTTCGACGTGATGCTGGTGGCGCCGTGGCGCTGGCCATGCCATATCGCCGATGCGTGGCGGCCCGATTCGGGCGCCCGCGGGCTGGGATCCTGGTAGGGGAGACGTTGCGTGAGGTCGCGGATGCGGGTCGCCGGAGTGACTGCTTTGCTGATGTTGCCGCTGCTCGCCGGCTGCGCCGCCCCGGTGTTCGTCGCCGGCGTCGGTGCCACCGGGGCGGTGATCGCGGCGGAGGAGCGCGAGGTCGCCACCGTGGCCGACGATACCGGCATTTCCCTGGCGCTCAACCGCGAATGGTTTCGCGCCGACCCGGCTTTGGCCGGGGCGCTGTCGAGCCGGGTCAATGAGGGGGTGGTGCTGGTGACCGGCACCGTCGAGCGGCCGGAGCAGCGCCTGGACGCGATTCGCATCGCCTGGCAGGTCGAGGGCGTGCGCGAGGTGATCAACGAGATCGAGGTCGCCGGCGGCACCGGCGGTGCCGGGCAATATGCGCGCGACACGGCCATCACCGGTCAGGTCAAGACGCGGCTGCTGCTCGACCGGGCGGTTCGCTCTATCAACTTCACCGTGGTCACCGAGGCCGGCACCGTCTTCCTGATGGGCATCGCCCAGGACCAGGCGGAACTCGACCGGGTGATCGATCATGCGCGGCAAATCCCCTATGTCCGCCGCGTTGTCGACTATGTCAGGGTGAAGGAGGTGGTCGGATGAGCGCTGGTCCCGCGCCCGCTCCGATCCAAGGCGGCGGGGCGATGAATCCGGACGACGATCTGCGCGCGGTCCTGCGCCGGGCCGGCGCGGCGGCGGATTCGGCGATCGATCTGGTCGACACCGCCCTCGCCCTGGCGGCGCTGGAGCGGCGCACCCGGCTCGGCTGGTACCGTTCCCACCTGGCCCGTCTGGTCGACGAGGTCGGCGAAGCGGCGCGCGGGGTCGGCGCTGGCGTCGAGGGACCGGCCGAGGTACTGCGGGCCGTCCTGTTCGACCGCTATGGCTATCACGGCGATCAGGTCACCTATGAGGATTTGCAGAACGCCAACCTGATGCGGGTGATCGACCGCCGCAAGGGCCTGCCGGTGGCGCTTGGCATCCTCTACATCCATATCGCCCGTGCCCAGGGCTGGGAATGCGCCGGCCTGAACTTCCCGGGCCATTTCCTGATCCGCCTCGACCGAGATGGCGAACGGGCGATCCTCGATCCGTTCGACGGCGGCCAGATGCGTGGACCGGCCGAGCTGCGCGGCCTGCTGAAGACCTTCATGGGCCAGGACGAGGAACTGTCGCCCGAACACTACGCGCCGGTCGGCAACCGGGCGGTCCTGTTGCGCCTGCAGAACAATCTCAAGACCCGGCATGCGACGGAGGGCCGGTTTGAGGCGGCCGTCCGGGTGCTCGACACCATGCTGACCCTGGCCCCGCGCGAAGCCCATCTATGGCGGGAGGCGGGGCTGATGCGGGCCCGGCTCGGCCAATACGACGCGGCAATCGAGGCCCTCGACCGCTTCATCGCCAACGCCGACGGCGACCGGGTCCGCCACGAAGCCGCCACCCTGGTCCAGCAACTCAAGGCCCGGCTCAACTAACGCATTTACCGTTCAGACGGCTCCGGCCCGCTCCCCCACCCGAGAGCGCTGGCCCCGCGCCGCGGGCCGCGCTATGAGTCGGCGTTCCGCTCACCCCACGCCGAGGTCGACCCCGATGAGCCTGGCCGTCGCGATCCAGATGGATCCGGTCGAGACGATCGACATCGCCGCCGACAGCACCTTCGCCCTGGCGCTGGAGGCGCAGAACCGCGGCCATGCCCTGTGGCACTATCTGCCGCAGCACCTGTCGTTCAACCACGGCCGGGTCTACGCCCAGGCACGGCCGCTGACGGTGCGCGCGGTGCAGGGCGACCACGCCACGCTGGGGGCGCCGGAACGGCTCGACCTCGCCGCCGTCGACGTCGTGCTGATGCGCCAGGACCCGCCCTTCGACATGGCCTACATCACCGCCACCCACCTGCTCGAGCACGTGCATCCCGGGACGCTGGTGGTGAACGACCCGGCTCATGTCCGGAACGCGCCGGAAAAGCTGTTCGTCACCCATTTCCCGGAGCTGATGCCGCCGACGCTGATTTCCGCCCATCGCGAGGAGATCCTGGCCTTCCGCCGCGAGATGAAGGACATCATCGTCAAGCCGCTGTTCGGCAATGGCGGTGCCGGCGTCTTCCATGTCACGCCGGACGACGAAAACCTGAACGCGCTGCTGGAGATGTTCACCCAGATCTACCGCGAGCCGGTGATCGTGCAGAAATACCTGCCGGCGATCCGCGACGGCGACAAGCGCATCATCCTGGTCGACGGCATCGCCGTCGGCGGCGTGACCCGCCTGCCTCCGGCCGGCGAGGCCCGGGCCAATTTTCACGCCGGCGGCAAGGCGCTGAAGACGACCCTGACGGCGCGCGAGCGCGACATCTGCGCCGCCATCGGTCCGACCCTCAAGGAACGCGGCCTGATCTTCGTCGGCATCGACGTGATCGGCGACTGCATCACCGAGATCAACGTCACCTCGCCGACCGGCATCCACGAGATCAACCGCCTCGACGGTGTGAAGATCGAGGCCGACATCTGGAACGCCATCGAGGGCCGGATCAGCCGCGTCGCGGAGTAGGCTCCGGCCCTACTCCACCAGGCTCATATCCGGCAGGATCAGGCGCTTCGGCGGCGCGTCCTTGGTACGGCTCAGGGTCAGGGTCATCCGCGGGCCGACGCCGGAGGAAGCGACGGTCAGCAGCCTTTGACGGGCCAGCGCGTCGAAGGCCGGCGCCGGTTCCACGCTCGGCGGGAAGTCGAGGCGCAGGCCGATGATCTCCGCCAGGCCGATCGGCCGCTGCCGCGCCCCGGCGCGGAAATCCCGCCACTGGTCGGGCCGCTCGTCGCCGGGCGAGCGGAACAGGAAGGGCTGCTTGGGGTCCTCGCTGGCCTTGGCGACGGCGATGGTCTCGCCCTCGGGCAGGAACGGCGCCGCGTAGTCCCAGGTCGCGAAAGGCAGCGGTATCCCGGTCTCGGAGGTGCGCACGGCGATGCCGAAGGGCGAGGCTCGATAGGCGCGCCAGTCGGCCCGCTCGGCCAGGCCGGTCGGCGCAACCGCCGGCGAGGCCAGCTCGTCGGGATCCTCGGCCCACAGGAGTTCCAGGTAGGCGTTGTCGAAGGCGAAGCAGACATTCGCGGTGCCCTGCCCCGGATGCCGCCGCGAATAGGCCTGGCGCATCCCCATGCGCGAGAGCGCCACCGCCTCCGGCGCGCCCGGGCTGACAAACATGAACACGTGATCGAGTTCGACCGCCACCGTTCCACCCTCGTTCGGCCCCCGGCGACATGCCGGCGGCGGCCCCATCTTCACCACCAAGGCACCAAGTCACCAAGGCCGTTTTTTCGCCGCGCGAAGAGCGGTAGGAATCCGCTCATGCCGCGGGCAGCGAGCCTTGTCCGACTCTGTCATCGGAATGGGCCGGCCCCTTCGTGCCGTGGTGGTGATACCGGCCGCCACACATCCGGCGCTTGCCGCCCCCGGCGCCCGCCCCTACCCTCTCTGCGGGCGAAGGTCGGGCGGAGCAGACGATCCTTGGTTGCGCGGGTCAACACGGTGGCGTTCCAGGGCATCGAGGTGCTGCCGATCGACGTGCAGGTGCAGGTGACCGGCGGCATGCCGGCCTTCACCGTGGTCGGCCTGCCCGACAAGGCGGTCGGCGAAAGCCGCGAGCGGGTGCGTTCCGCCCTGCACGCCCTCGGCCTGGCACTGCCGCCCAGGCGCATCACCGTCAATCTGGCCCCGGCCGACGTGCTGAAGGAGGGGAGCCATTTCGACCTGCCGATCGCGCTCGGTCTGCTCACCGTGCTCGACGTGCTGCCGGCGACCGAGATCGCCGGCTACACCGCCCTCGGCGAACTGGCGCTGGACGGGGCGATCAGCGCCGTCGCCGGGGTGCTGCCCGCCGCCATGAACGCCGCCGCCCGCGAACTCGGCCTGATCTGCCCCGCCGCCTGCGGGGCGGAGGCGGCCTGGGCGGCGAATGAGGGCGGCCGCATCCCGATCCTGGCGCCGCCGACGCTGCTCGCCTTGATCAACCATTTCAAGGGCAGCCAGGTGCTCAGCACCCCCGAGCCGAAGGTCGAGGCGGCGGCCGACCGGCCGCTCGATCTGCGCGACATCAAGGGCCAGGAGACCGCCAAGCGGGCGCTGGAACTGGCGGCGGCCGGCGGCCACAATCTGCTGATGGTCGGCCCGCCGGGTGCGGGCAAGTCGATGCTGGCCGCCCGCCTGCCCGGCCTGCTGCCGCCGCTGGAGCCGGCCGAGGCGCTGGAAGTGTCGATGATCCACTCGGTCGCCGGGCTGCTGGACGGCGGGCGGTTGCGGCGCAACCGGCCCTTTCGCGACCCGCACCATTCCGCCTCGCTGCCGGCGCTGGTCGGCGGCGGTTTAAGGGCCCGGCCGGGGGAAATCTCCCTCGCCCATCGCGGCGTGCTGTTCCTCGACGAACTGCCGGAATTCGCCCGGCCGACGCTGGAGGCGCTGCGCCAGCCGATGGAGAGCGGCCGGGCCGTCATCGCCCGGGCCAACGCCCATGTCACCTACCCGGCCCGGGTGCAGCTGGTCGCGGCGATGAACCCGTGCCGCTGCGGCCATCTCGACGACCCGGCGCTGGCCTGCAGCCGCGCCCCGCGCTGCGCCGCCGATTACCAGGCCAAGATCTCCGGCCCGGTCTTCGACCGCATCGACCTGCATGTCGACGTGCCGGCGGTCAGCCCGGCCGACCTCTCGCTGCCGCCGCCGGCCGAGGGCACGGCCGAGGTCGCGGCCCGGGTCGCCGCCGCCCGCGCCGCCCAGACGGACCGTTACGCGGCGATTCCCAACGACCGCCGCCCCGCCACCAACGCCGAACTCGACGGCGAATTGCTGGAAGAGCTGGCCGCCCCCGACGCCGCCGGCCGCGCCCTGCTGACC
>JABDIP010000519.1 GCA_013003675.1 Inquilinus sp. | reverse complement strand
CCGCCCCGACAGTTCAACCAACGTTCAGGGAGCTCAGGTGAGATGACCAAGGTCAAGACCGCTCTGCTTGCCGCAGCGGCCAGCGTCGTTATGGGCGCAACCGCGGCGCAGGCGGATATCGTTATCGCGACGGCCGGCCCGATGACCGGCCAGTACGCCTCTTTCGGCGAACAGATGGCGCGCGGCGCCGCGCTGGCCGTTCAGGATCTCAATGCCGCAGGCGGCGTGCTCGGGCAGCAGGTACAGATCGTCGTCGGCGACGACGCCTGCGATCCGCGCCAGGCCGTCTCGGTCGCCAACCAGATGGTCAACCAGGGCGTGGTCCTCATGGCCGGGCATTTCTGCTCCGGCTCGTCGATCCCGGCCAGCCAGGTCTATACCGAGGAAGACATCCTGCAGATCTCGCCGGCCTCGACCAACCCGGCGCTGACCGACGAGGGCGGCGACAACGTCTTCCGCGTCTGCGGCCGCGACGACCAGCAGGGCCTGATCGCCGCCCGCTATCTGGCGGACAACTATGCCGGCGCCAACATCGCCATCGTCCACGACAAGACCGCCTATGGTAAGGGTCTGGCCGATGCCACCCGCGAGTCGCTGAACGCGGCCGGGGTCACCGAGACGCTCTACGAAGCGTACACCGCCGGCGAGAACGACTACTCAGCGCTGGTGTCGAAGCTGAAGGCGGAAGGCATCGATGTGCTCTATGTCGGCGGCTATCACACCGAGGCCGGCCTGATGGTGCGTCAGATGCGCGACCAGGGCCTCGATACCCAGCTCATCTCCGGCGACGCGCTGGTGACCGACGAGTACTGGTCGATCACCGGCCCGGCCGGCGAAGGCACGTTGATGACCTTCGGCCCGGATCCGCGGAAGTTCGAGTCGGCCGCCCGGGTCGTTGCCAAGTCGCGGGCCCAGGGGTACGAGCCGGAAGGCTATACCCTCTACACCTATGCTTCGATCCAGGTCTGGGCGCAGGCGGTGGAGATTGCCGGATCGACCGATCTCGACGCGGTTACCGGGGCGCTGAACGGCAACACCTTCGACACGGTGATCGGTGCCATCACCTTCGACGGCAACGGCGACATCCAACAGCCGGCCTATGTCTGGTACGAGTGGTCGGACGGCAAATACAACGAGATGTAAGCCCACGGCCAACAAGACGACATTTCTCGGGGCCCGGCATCGTTGCCGGGCCCTTTTTCTTGCGCATGCCGGGCCGGGGCCGTGCGGCATGCCGGGCGTTGCATCCCGGCGTCGTCTCTGTATGGTGGGCGCGCTTTGGCGGGACGGACGAAATGGCTGCCCGGGCAGGCCGGTCCGGCGGACGCGGCGCGTATCGTTCTCCCCTGGCCGCCACAGCCTCCAGGAACCAGCAGAGAGTTTGCCCATGGATCCGGTCCAGCAACCGGCGGAACTTGATCGTCGTGGCCTCGACAAGGAGGCGCTGAAACGCGCCATCGTCGAGCGGCTGATCTATTCGATCGGCAAGGACAAGGACGCGGCCAAGGACCACGACTGGTATCAGGCGCTGGCGTTGACCGTGCGCGACCGCCTCGTCGACAACTGGATGAACACCACGCGCGGCTACTACGAGCGCGACCAGAAGCGGGTCTACTACCTGTCGGTCGAATTCCTGATGGGCCGGCTGCTCACCGACGCCATGGACAGCCTGGGCATCGTCGCCGCCTGTCGGGCCGCGCTGGATGAGTTGGGCGTCGACGCCGACCGTGTCTTCGAGGTCGAACCGGACCAGGCGCTCGGCAATGGCGGCCTCGGGCGTCTGGCCGCCTGCTACCTCAACAGCATGGCCTCGATCGGTCTTGCCGGCTACGGCTATGGCATCCGTTACGAGTTCGGCATGTTCCAGCAGGGCATCGAGGACGGCCGCCAGATCGAAATGCCCGAGCAATGGCTGCAATTCGGCAATCCCTGGGAGTTCGAGCGGCCGGAGGTCGCCTATCCGGTCGAGTTCTACGGCCGCGTCGAGGCCGCCGGTGACGATGAAGGGTCGCCCAGGTTCTGGGTCGACACCCAGAAGGTGCTGGCCGTCGCCTATGACACGCCGGTGCCGGGCTGGGGCGGCCGCAAGGTGAACACGCTCCGCCTGTGGTCGGCCAAGCCGACAAACGCCTTCGGTCTCGCCGATTTCAACCGCGGCGACTATATGGGCGCGGTGGCCGAGCAGGTGTTGTCGGAGAATTTGTCTCGCGTGCTCTATCCGGACGATGCCGCCGAATCGGGCCAGGAACTGCGGCTGCGGCAGGAGTTCTTTTTCACCTCCGCCTCGCTGCAGGACATCCTGCGCCGCTATCGCCAGCATCACGGTGATTTCTCCGGCCTGCCGGACAAGGTGGCGATCCAGCTCAACGACACCCATCCGGCGATCGCGGTGCCGGAGCTGATGCGGCTTCTGGGCGATCAACACGGCCTGCCGTGGGACGAGGCATGGGAGCTGACCCGCCGCACCATCTCCTACACCAATCATACGCTGATGCCGGAAGCGCTGGAGACCTGGTCGGTCGAGCTGCTCGGCCGCGTGCTGCCGCGTCACCTGGAGATCGTCTACCGGATCAATGCCGCCTTCCTGGCCGAGGTGTCGGCGGATGCCGACTCCGACCCGGCCCATGTCGGCGCGATTTCGCTGATCCAGGAGAACGGCGACCGGCGGGTACGGATGGGCAATCTCGCCTTCCTCGGCAGCCATCGGGTGAACGGGGTTTCCGCCCTGCATAGCGGGTTGATGAAGGAGACCGTCTTTGCCGATCTGCACCGGCGCTTTCCGGATCGCATCACCAACGTCACCAATGGCATCACCCCGCGGCGCTGGCTGCACCAGTGCAACCCCGGTCTCTCCGGGCTGATCAGCGGGCGCATCGGCGACGACTGGGTTGGCGATCTGGAGTGCATCGCCGAGATCCGGCCGCTCGCCGACGATGCCGGTTTCCGCGACGCCTTCGCCACCGCGAAGCAGGCCAACAAGGACCGGCTGGCCGCCCATATCGCCGCCACCGTCGGCGTCACGGTGGATCCGGCGGCGCTGTTCGACGTGCAGATCAAGCGCATCCACGAATACAAGCGGCAGCTCCTGAACCTGCTGCACACAGCCGCGCTCTATGCCGAGATATGCGACGACCCGACCGCCGGCTGGCAACCGCGGGTGAAGATCGTCGCCGGCAAGGCCGCCTCGGCCTATGTCGCCGCCAAGCGGATCATCCACCTTGCCAACGACATCGCGGCGACGGTCAACCGCGACCCGGCGGTCGGCGATCTGCTGAAGGTGCTGTTCCTGCCGAACTACAACGTCACCCTGGCCGAACGGATCATTCCGGCGGCCGATCTGTCGGAGCAGATATCGACCGCCGGCATGGAGGCCTCGGGTACCGGCAACATGAAGCTGGCGCTGAACGGCGCACTCACCATCGGCACCCTGGACGGCGCCAATATCGAGATCGGCGAGCGGGTCGGCGCGGACAACATCTTCATCTTCGGGCTGACGGCGGCAGAGGTCGGCGAGCTGTGGGCCGGCGGCGGATACGACCCGCGCGCGGTTGTCGAGGCCGATCCTCGGCTGAAACGGGCGCTCGACATGATCGCCGGCGGCGCCTTTTCACCGGACGAGCCGGACCGCTATCGGCCCTTGGTCGACGGGCTGCTGAACGATGACCGGTTCCTGGTGCTGGCCGATTTCGCCAGCTATATGGAGGCGCAGCAAAGGGTCGACGCCGCCTTCGCCGAGCGCGACGACTGGATGCGCCGGGCTGTGCTGAACACCGCCGGGGTCGGCTGGTTCTCCTCCGATCGGGCGGTCCGGGAGTATGCCGAGCGGATCTGGAAGGCGATGCCGTGAGGCCGGCGACTTCAGCCGCGCCTATTCGGCCCCCAGCGTGCTGAAATAGACATAGCCAGCGCCGCCGGTGATCAAAGCGGTGGGTAGCTCGTACGGTGCGAGATTGAAGATGCCGGTCGGCGGAACGTACGCCGGGTTGGCGGCGAGTTGCGCGTCATAGAAGGCGGCCAGCCGCTCGCCATAGGCGATCATCGTCGGATTGTTGTCGGTCAGCGCCCGCTGCTCGTCGAGGAAGGTCTTCAGCGCCGCGTTCACCTGCCGTTGCACGTAGAGCTCATCGCTCGGATACAGATCGAGCCGATCGATGATGAAGCGGGCGGCCGCCTCGTCGGCGCCGTCGCCCCGTGCCCGGGCGATGTCCGACAGGGCAACCCAGGCCTCGCGATGGTCGGGCCAGGAGAAGGCCGCGAGCCGGTAGTTGCGCTCGGCCTCGATCGGATCGACCGCGTCGGGGGTGGCGCGCGAGCCGGTCAGGATCGCCTCCGACGCGGCCCGGTCGAAGGCGACGAGGCCGTCGTCATTGGCCGGCAGCGACGGCCGGTCGAGCGACGTGCCGCTGCCGCATCCGGTCGCCAGCAGGGCGCCGACCAGCGCCAGCCAGGCCGACCGGCCGGCCCGGCTAGCCATTTTTCGATACCAGCCCGCAGCCGCGCAGCATCAGCCCGATGACCTGGTCGGTGGCGTGATCGTAATCGGCCGACCCCAGGGTCTCACAACCGAGGACCCGGCGCACCTGCACCTCGAAATCGGCATAGGTCTGCGTCGTCGCCCACAGCGAGAAGAAGAGGTGCTTGGGGTCGACCGGTGCCATGCGCCCGGTCGCGATCCAGCCTTCGATCACCTTCGCCTTGTCCTCCACCCGGCTTCGCAGCTTGGTGCCGAGATAGCCTTCGATCTGTTGCGCGCCGTGGATCACCTCGTTGGCGAATACCTTGGAGGCCAGCGGCCGGGTCCGCGACCAGCGCATCTTGTCGCGTATATAGGCCGCCAAGGCCTCCGCCGGGTCGCGTTCCGGCGCGATATGCTCGAATGCGTCCACCCACATGTCGAGGATGTGCGACAGGAGGGTGCGATACAGACCCTCCTTGGTACCGAAATAATAGTGCAGATTTGCTTTAGGCAGCCCCGCCTTCTCGGCGATTGCCTGCATCGAGGCGCCGGTAAAGCCCGCCTCGGCGAACACCGCCTCGGCCGCCTCCAGGATCCGGGCTTCGTTCAGCCGCCGGGTCCGGCCGCCGGGCGGGCGCCGCGCCGCCGCTTCGGCAATGTCGACGGCCGTGTCGCTCGTCGCCGTGCCATTCGCCCCGGCTGTTCGTTCCAATCTGCCCACGCGTTCCGACATCTCGTTGCGTTTCAGGGAAGCAACCCGCAGAAAAATTTTGACCGATCGGTCAAGATTTGGCTAGCCTGTTCTCTGCCGCGGACACGCGAACGGTCGGCGGGGCGAACAATAGCGAAAATCGCGACGGAAGGAACAGGGCAGCATGGGCATAGCCTCATCGGGATCCGGTCCGGACCTCGCCGCCGGCCGGCTCGACCGGGACACGCTGGCAGGCAATTTCGACGACATCCATCCGCCGCTCGACCGGCGAACGGCGCTGATCGAAGCCGGCCGCTGCTACTATTGCTATGACGCGCCCTGCGTCGAGGCCTGCCCGACCGGCATCGACATCCCCGCCTTCATCCGCTCCATCGCCAGTGGCAACACCAAGGGGGCGGCCAAGACCATTCTCGACTCCAACGTCATGGGCGGCATGTGCGCGCGGGTCTGCCCGGTCGAGGAGCTGTGCGAGGAAGCCTGCGTCCGCAACACCCAGGAGGACAAGCCGGTCACCATCGGCGCCTTGCAGCGCTTCGCGACCGACACGCTGTTCGAAACCGGCGACCGGCTGTTTGAGCGGGCCGCGCCCTCCGGCCGCAAGGTGGCGGTGGTCGGTGCCGGCCCGGCCGGGCTTGCCTGCGCTCACCGGCTGTCGCTGCTGGGCCATGACGTCGTCGTCTTCGAGGCGCGCGCCAAGGGCGGCGGCCTCAACGAGTTCGGCATCGCCGCCTACAAGGTGCCGGGCGGATTCGCGCAGCGTGAACTCGACTTCATTCTCTCTCTCGGCGGCGTCGAGATTCGCACCGGACAGGCGCTCGGCGGCGATGTGACGCTGGCCGATCTGCGGCGCGACTACGACGCCGTCTTCCTCGGCCTCGGCCACAACGCGGTGCGGACCCTTGGGATCGAGGGGGAGGAGATGTCCGGCGTCGTCGACGCCGTCGATTTCATCGCCCGGCTGCGCCAGAGCGAGGATTTGTCGACCCTGCCGGTCGGCCGCCGCGTCGTCGTCATCGGCGCCGGCAACACGGCGATCGACGTGGCGACCCAGTCCAAACGGCTCGGCGCGGAGGAGGTCACCCTGGTCTATCGGCGCGGCAAGGAACAGATGTCGGCCACCTGGAAGGAACGGGACTGGGCCCAGACCAACGGCGTCCGCATCCGGTACTTCGCCCAGCCGCGCCGGCTCATCGGCTGGGGCGGCAACGGCAAGGGCGGCGGCGCGGTCAAGGAGATCGAGTTCGAGTACACCCAGTTCGACGATCAAGGGCGCCTGATCGGTACCGGCGACACCTTCGCACTGCTCGCCGACCAGGTGTTCAAGGCGACCGGCCAGATCTTCGTACCGACCGCGCTGGGCGAGGCGGAACCGCTGGAGGTCACGAACGACCGCATCGCCGTGAACACCGACCGCCAGACCTCGCTGCCCGACGTGTTCGCCGGCGGCGACTGCGTCGCCGGCATCGACCTCACCGTCAGCGCGGTCGAGGACGGCAAGCAGGCCGCCCACGCCATCGACCGT
>JABDIP010000516.1 GCA_013003675.1 Inquilinus sp. | reverse complement strand
TTGAGCCATTTCGGCGTCCAGCCGGGCACGCCGGAGGCCTATGCGTTGACCAGCGAGGATTTCGTGTCGCTGGCCCGTACCTATGGCCGGGTCGGCGGCCTCGATCGGATGGCGACGCTGATCAAGTCGATCCGCGCCGAACGGCCGGCCAACACCCTGGTGCTCGACGGCGGCGATACCTGGCAGGGCTCCTTCACGGCACTGAAGACCCGGGGCGCCGACATGGTCGAGGCGATGAACGCGCTCGGCGTCGACGCGATGACCGGGCATTGGGAGTTCACCCTCGGCGACCAGCGGGTGCAGGAGCTGATCGACCAATCCGACAGCCGCTTCCTCGCCGGCAACGTGTTCGATACGACCTGGGAGGAGCCGGTGTTCGACTCCACCGCCATTTTCGAGCGCGCCGGCGTCAGGATCGCGGTGATCGGCCAGGCCTTCCCCTATGTGCCCGTTGCCAACCCGCGCTGGATGGTGCCGGATTGGTCGTTCGGCATCCGCGAGGACGAGGTTCGCAAGAAGGTCGGGGAGGCCCGCGCCGCCGGCGCCGATCTGGTCGTGCTGCTCAGCCACAACGGCTTCGACGTCGACCGCAAGCTCGCCGCCCGGGTCGACGGGATCGACGTGATCCTGACCGGGCACACCCACGACGCCCTGCCGCAGGTGCTCCAGGCCGGCCGCACCCTGATCGTCGCCTCCGGCTCGCACGGCAAGTTCCTTTCGCGGCTCGACCTCGATGTCCGCGACGGGCGGGTGGCGGAGTTCAACTACCGGCTGATCCCGGTCCTGTCCGACGCCATCGAACCCGACCCGGCGATGCGGGCGGTGGTTGAGAGGATCCGGGCGCCGCATGCTGCGGAGTTGGGCCGCGTGCTGGGCCGCACCGACAGCCTTCTCTACCGCCGCGGCAATTTCAACGGCACCTTCGACGATCTGATCTGTCGCGCCCTGCTCGAGGAGCGTGAAGCCGACATCGCCCTGTCTCCTGGCTTCCGGTGGGGGCACACGCTGCTGCCGGGCCAGGACATCACCGTCGAGGATGTCTACAACCACACCGCCATCAGTTACCCGAACGCCTATCGCGTCGACATGACCGGCCAGTTGATCAAGGACATCCTGGAGGACGTGGCGGACAATCTGTTCAACCCGGACCCCTACTACCAGCAGGGCGGCGACATGGTGCGGGTCGGCGGGCTCGGCTATTCGATCGATATCGGCAAGCCGATGGGACAGCGGATCAGCGATCTGCGGGTCCTGAAGACCGGCGCGCCGCTCGAAGCCGACACCGGGTACCAGGTCGCCGGCTGGGCCTCGGTGAACGAGGGTACCGAAGGGCCGCCGATCTGGGATGTCGTCGCCTCCTACATTGAGCGCCAGGGCACCGTGACCGTGCCCGAAGCACAGCACGTGACGGTCCGCGGCGTCTGACCGGACCGAGGCCGGCGGCGCGCGATGGGCGGTTTCGACGTCAGCTATGCCGGCGCTCTCCTGGCCGGTACCCTTAGCTTCCTGTCGCCTTGCGTGCTGCCGCTGGTGCCCCCCTATCTGTGTTTCCTCGGCGGCGTCTCGCTCGACCAGTTGACCGGGGAGGAGGCGGCCGACCGGCTGCTTGGTCGCCGCGTCTTCCTCGCCTCCGCCGCCTTCGTGCTCGGCTTCATGACGGTGTTCGTGGCCCTCGGCGCGACGGTCACCGCGCTTGGCCGGTTCGTTGCCGACTACATCGATGTCTTCGGCATGGTCGCTGGGGCAGTGATCATCGTGATGGGTCTGCACTTCATCGGCCTTTTCCGCATCCCGTTCCTCTACCGGGAGGCCCGCTTTCACGTCGAGGCGCGGCCGGCCGGGCTGGTCGGCGCCTATGTCGTCGGTCTTGCCTTCGCCTTCGGGTGGACGCCCTGCGTCGGGCCGGTCCTGGCGACCATCCTGTTCGTCGCCGCGGCGGAGGACACGGTGGCCCGCGGCTTCGGTCTGCTCGCCGCCTACGCGCTGGGGATCGGCATCCCCTTCATGGCGGCGGCCCTCGCGGTGGGCCCGTTCCTGCGCGTCTTCGGTCGCTTCCGCCGGCACATGCGGACGGTCGAGCGGGTCATGGGCGGGCTGCTGGTCGGCACCGGCATCCTGTTCCTGACCGGGACCATGTCGGAACTTGGATTCTGGCTGCTGGAGGCGTTCCCCGTGCTCGGCACGATCGGGTAGGGGGCGACCGGACGGCCCGCACGCTTCTTGGTATCAACCATAGCGCAGATAGATCATCTGATCGAAGGAGCGGAATTCACGAAGGATGTTGATCACCCGCTGGGTGTCGCCGGCGTCGATCGCCGGCCACAGGCTGGAGGCCGACGCCTTGGCGCCATCGAACAGGGCCTGGAACTCCTCGGCGGCGCCATGGGCCGGCGCCGCCATGGCGCGGCAGCGGCCCAGCAGAAAGCCCGCCACTGCCGCCGCCCGCCTCAGTCCGTTCACCGCCTCCGGGTCGGCGAAGTCCGGCGGCGCATGGCGATACACCCAGAGCGCCTCGGCCGAGGCGCTGAATTCGTCGACGCAGTCCGACAAGGTGTACAGCCCATTACGCCGCCTGAGGTCGCCGAGCAGGCCACGGATCGGGGCCAGCGCCGCGCGGGCGGCCTCGGCGTCTTCGGTGGCGACATTCGCGATGCCGCCGTCGATGGCGCGGGCGACCGCCGACACGGTTGCGGCGAAGCCCGGATCGGCGGAAAACGGAGCCGGCGGGTCGGCGGCATAGGTCTCTTCCAGGGCCGCCCATTTGTCCCGCATCAACTGAAGGTCGAACTCGGCGACCGCCGGGTTTCCGGTCCGCAGGTAGAACATCGTCTGCCGGTAGTGTTCATAGGCGGCACCGGTTTCGGCCAGGAAATCCGCCAAATCCGCCGCGCGTGCCGGCCCGGCGCCGAAAGCCAGCACCAGGGCGAAGAGGACGGCCGTCACCGACGCGGCCGATCGCCCGTTCCGTCTCATCCCGCCTCTCCGCCCAATTCCGGCAGCATGCCGATCCCGTCATGGCCCTGGATTCGGGCCGCCGCCTCACTGTAAAACAACATATGCGAGAGGCCGAATATGTTTCCGCCGATCGGCGTATTGGGAGGCTGGTGTGATGACTGTGAGCAGGCGATCCTTGATCAGGGGCGTTGCCGCGATCGGGGCGACGGCCGGCATCGGCCGGTCGATGCCGTCCCGGGCCGACCCCTACACGGCCTATCAGACCGACGATGGCCTCTATTCCCAGGAATGGTTCATCCAGAGTTTTCTCGACCTCGCCGAGGACCTCGACGACGCGGCAGCCGAGGGCAAGCGCTTCGCGATCATGTGGGAGTTGCGCGGCTGCCCTTATTGCCGGCAGACCCATCTGGTCAACTTCGCCCGGCCGGAAATCAACGACTATGTCCGCGAGCGCTTCAACGTGCTGCAGCTCAACTTCCTGGGCTCGCGCGAGGTGACCGATTTCGACGGCGAGGTGCTGCCGGAAAAAGAGCTGGCGCGGAAGTACAACATCCGCTTCACGCCGACCTTCCAGTTCTTCCCTGGCAGTGCCGCGGAAATCGGCGGCGGCACCGGGCCGGACGTCGAGGTCGAGCGCATGGCCGGCTATTTCAGGCCCTTCCACTTCTACGCCATGTTCCAGTACGTCGCCGAGAGGGCCTATGAGGGCGGGTCGTTCCGGCCGTTCCTGCAGGCCCGCTTCGATGCGATGACGGCCTCCGGGATCGATGTGGAAGGGTGGTAGCCGTCGCGGGCGATCCGCCGGCATTTGCGGGGACCTGCTTGAAGAAATGCCCGGCGAGCCAGGGCGGCGGCGGGGTATGGCACGCCATTCCGTCTTGATAGTTTATCGAAATTGAATATGATCGAAGGCCATGTCGGCGCGCGACGCGAATAAGTCAATTATTTCATAGAGATAGATGGCGTTCGCGCGGCTGCCGGGTGCGGTCGCGCCGGCGGGTGACGAAAGGGGGAAGATGCCGATGAGCGAGGATACCTCCATCCCGGTTCGACCGGAGGAGTCGAGTGCCGGGTCGAGCGTCGCGGCGAATCTCGGGCGTCGGGGCTTCCTGCGTGCCGGTGCCCTGGCGGCCGGTGCCGGGGCGGCGGGTGCGGCGCTGCGGCCGGTGGCGGCGGCCGCTGCCGACCCGGCCAATCTGCCGCCGAACGTGCCCCCCCACTCGCAATATCTCGGCCCCGGCGTCGTCACCAACCCCTATGGCAGCCCGTCGCCCTTCGAGGCTGAGGTCGTGCGCCGCAATGTCGAGTGGCTGACGGCGACCACCGAGAGCTCGGTCAGCTTCACCCCGCTGACCGACCTGCACGGTTTCGTCACACCGAACGGGCTGCATTTCGAGCGCCACCACGGCGGCATTCCCGAGATCGACCCGGCCGACCATCGGCTGATGATCCACGGCCTCGTCGAGCGCGAGCTGATCTTCACCATGGAAGAGCTGATGCGCCTGCCGCCGGTCAGCCGCTTTCATTTCATCGAATGCGCCGCCAATGGCGGCATGGAGTGGCGCGGCGCCCAGCTCAATCGCTGCCAGTTCACCCACGGCATGATCAGCTGCTGCCAATGGACCGGCGTGCCGCTGAAGACCTTGTTGGAGACCGCCGGGCTGAAGCCGAATGCCGGCTGGATCCTGGTCGAGGGCGCCGACGCCTCCGGCCTGAACCGAAGCGTGCCGATCGAGAAGGCGCTCGACGATGCGTTGATCGCCTATGCCCAGAACGGCGAACGGTTGCGGCCGGAACAGGGCTATCCCCTCCGCCTGGTCATGCCGGGCTGGGAGGGCAATATCTCGATCAAATGGCTGCGCCGCATCGAGGTCGGCGACAAGGCCTGGTACAGCCGCGAGGAGACCTCGAAATATACCGACCTGCTGACCGACGGCATCGCCCGCCAGTTCACCTGGGTGCAGGAGGCGAAGTCGGTGGTTACCTTCCCGGCGCCGGAGAAGCCGGTGAACGGGGCCGGCTATTACACGATCTCCGGACTCGCCTGGTCGGGCCGCGGCCGAATCGAGCGGGTCGACGTGTCGACCGATGGCGGCCGCAACTGGCAGACCGCCGAGCTGCAGGGGCCGGCGCTCGACAAGTGCCTGACCCGTTTTCAGATGCCCTGGCGGTGGAACGGCGAGAGCGCTCTGATCCAGAGCCGGTGCATCGACAGCACCGGCTATGTCCAGCCGACGATGACCCAGCTCCAGGATCTGCGCGGCGTGAACTCAATCTATCACAACAACGCCATCCAGACCTGGCTGGTCAATCCGAACGGGGAGGTCGAGAATGTCCGCGTCGCGTAGGCTGCTCACCGCCGCCGCCGCCGCGGGGCTGGCTCTCGCCGCCGCCGCGGCCGCCGGAGAGCCGGTCGACCATGGTCTCGGCCGCCTCGCCACGGCGGCGGAGATTGCCGGCTGGGACATCGACGTTCGGCCGGACGGAAGGGGGCTGCCACCCGGGTCCGGCTCGGTCGACGACGGCGAGGATGTCTTTCTCGAGCAATGCGCCTTCTGCCATGGTGATTTCGGCGAGGGAGCCGGGCGCTATCCGGTTCTGATGGGCGGCGACGGAACGCTCGACTCGAGCAATCCGGTCAAAACCATCGGCAGCTATTGGCCCTACGCCTCGACCGTGTGGGACTACGTCAACCGCGCCATGCCGTTCGGCAACGCCCAGTCGCTGACACCCGACCAAGTCTATGCGGTGACCGCCTATCTGCTATATCTGAACGATATCGTCGACGACGATTTCGTCCTGACCCAGGCCAATCTGGCCGAGCTGGAGATGCCGAACCGCGCCGGCTTCATCCCTGAGGATCCACGCCCCGATGTGCCGCCCGGCGAGCCCTGCATGAGCGATTGCGTCGCCAAGGTCACCATCGTCGGCCGCGCCAAGCCGCTCGACGTGACTCCGGAGGAACAGGCACCGTCCGACATGTGACGGTGTGGGGCAACTTCCCGACGTCTATCCGAACATTTCCGACGTGATCGCCCTGTACCAGGCGTCGGCGGCGCGGGCGCTGGCAGCCCGTGCGGCATCGTCCTCGTCGATGTCACTGATGAACGGGTCGGTCCGCTCGATTGCGCCCCCCGCGACGACATAGTGGGCGCCCACTGAGATTGCCTGGTCGTCGGCGATCCAACTCCAACACGCGCATTCGTAATCCGGCCGCGGTGGCTGCGCGCCGATGAGCCGGGCACGCACCGAGGCAGCGCAGATCCTTGCCTGGCTGCTGGCGGCGAACGCCGATTTCGGCATCGGCGATGCCGAGATGCTGTCGCCCACAAGGAACTCGCCCGGTAGGAGGGTCGATTCCAGCGTGGACGGATCCACCGGGCACCAACCGGACGCATCGGCCAGCCCAGCGTCGCGGGCGATGCGCCCGGCGCGTTGCGGTGGGATCAGGTTGACCACGTCACCTGCGAAGGCTTCGAAATCGGTCAAGATCGTCATGTCGTCGACATCGACCGCCTGCGGCCCGCCGGTCAGCACGGCCGGGAGCCACTCGATCATGCCGGGATAGAAGCGGAACCAGGCGTATTCGAACAGTGCCTGTTCGGAGAATTCGTCCTTCGAATCGACGATCAGAATCTTTGAACGCGGCTTCTCTCGACTGAAGTAGCGCGCCACCATCGACGTGCGGCATGCGCGCCACCGCCGCCTCGTCGTAGCCGTCGACGGCGTCGAAGCGGAAATCGACTCCAGGGGCGACGACCAGCGCATCGAATGGCACCCGCCCTCCGCCAGCGAGCCGCACGTGTCCGGCGTCGGGGTCGATGGCCTCGGCGCGGTCATGGATCAGCGTGATGCCGTGCAGACTCGCCAGCCGATCGTAGTCGTGGGAAAACGAATTCAGTGTGCGCAGGCCGCCGAGAACGAGGTTGCCGTAAAAGCAGGTGATGTAGCGGCGGTTCGTTTCGATCAGCGTGATGTCGATGTCGTCGCCGCCGAGTGCCACGGCACGGGCGACCGAGGCGCCCCCGCGCCGCCACCGATCACCACCAGTCTGGGTGACGCCGCCTGAACCCTGGATGC
>JABDIP010000481.1 GCA_013003675.1 Inquilinus sp. | reverse complement strand
CCAGAAGGCGCAGTTCGTCAAGACCATCACCAACCACACGATGGTCCACGAGCAGCTCACCTATTTCTATCGCGGCTTCCGGCGCGACGCGCACCCGATGGCGATCATGGTCGGGGTGGTCGGCGCGTTGTCCGCCTTCTATCACGACAGCACCGACATCAACGACCCGAAGCAGCGGATGATCGCCTCGCACCGCTTGATCGCCAAGATGCCGACGATCGCGGCGATGGCCTACAAATACTCAACCGGCCAGCCCTTCGTCTATCCGCAGAACAGCCTCAGCTACGCCGCCAACTTCCTGAACATGACCTTCGCGGTGCCGGCCCAGGACTACGAAGTCAACCCGATCCTGACGCGGGCCATGGACCGCATCTTCATCCTGCACGCCGACCACGAACAGAACGCCTCGACCTCGACGGTCCGGCTCGCCGGCTCGTCCGGCGCCAACCCGTTCGCCTGCATCGCCGCCGGCATCGCCTCGCTGTGGGGACCGGCCCATGGCGGCGCCAACGAGGCGGTGCTGAAGATGCTGGGCGAGATCGGCTCGAAGGACCGGGTCGGCGAGTACGTCAAACGGGCGAAGGACAAGGACGATTTGTTCCGGCTGATGGGCTTCGGGCATCGGGTCTACAAGAATTACGACCCGCGCGCCAAGGTCATGCGCCAGACCTGTTACGAGGTGCTCGAGGAACTCGGCATCAAGGACGAACCGCTGCTCGACATGGCGATGGAACTTGAGCGCATTGCGCTGGAGGACGACTATTTCGTCGAGCGCAAGCTGTACCCGAACGTCGACTTCTATTCCGGGATCATCCTGCGCGCGATGGGCTTCCCGTCCAGCATGTTCACGGTCTTGTTCGCCGTGGCCCGCACCGTCGGCTGGGTCGCCCAGTGGAAGGAGATGATCGAGGATCCGGTGCAGAAGATCGGCCGGCCGCGACAGCTCTATGACGGCCATACGGCGCGGCACTACGTACCGCTCGACAAACGGGGCTAGCGCGATGCGGCTTAACCTCGTGGAAGCCGGCGCGCGCCGTCGGGCGAACCGGACGCGGCAGCGCGGCCACCGGGCCAGGTTCCGGCCGGTCCCGCCGGCCGCCAACGACAACCGGCATCGCCTGCAGCAGGCCATCGGCGGCCTGCTGGCGATTGCGGTATCGGCGATCCTGGCGGTTGCGGTGGTCCTGCTATTTAGCGGCTGAGCGACGATCCGGTCCGGCGCTCCGGCCCTGCCCGGCGCTCGACCGCCCCCCCCCGATCGCCGCAAGCACCGCGTCGGCCGCGCGCTCGCTCGGCGACGGCCCGCCGGCACCGACCGCCCGTCCGACCTTGGCGAAGGCGCGCCTTTGCGCCTCGGTCGCCCGCGGGTCGTCGAGCAGCGCGGCCATCGCCGCGGCCAGTCGGTCGGCCCGGCATTCCTCCTGGATCAGTTCGGGCACCGCGCCATAGCCGAGCACCACATTGACCAGCGCCACATGCGGCAATTTCACCAGCCGCCGCGCGATCATCGCGGTCAGCGCATTGACCCGATAGGCGACGACCATCGGCGTTCCGGCGAGGGCCAGTTCCAAGGTGACCGTGCCGGACGCGGCGAGGGCCAGATCGGCGGCGGCGAAACAGTCGTACTTCGCGGCGTCGCCCTCGACCACGACGGCGCCTCCGGGCCAGGCTGCGACAAGGCTCCGGATGCGATCGGCGACCGCCGATGCGGCCGGAATCGCGACGGCCAGGGCCGGTCGGGCACGCCGCAGACCGGCCATCGCCTGGCCGAAGATCGGCAGCAGGCGCTCGACCTCGGCATCGCGGCTGCCGGGCAGCACGCAGAGCAGCGGCGCCGACGCGTCGATGCCGTGGGCGTCCCGAAACCGCTCTCCGTCCCCGTCGGCGACGCCGCTTTCGACCAGCGGGTGGCCGATGAAGGTTGTCGGCAGGCCGTGGACGGTGAAATAGGGCGGCTCGAAGGGCAACAGGGCCAGCAGGTGATCCAGCAGCCCGGCGATCTTGACCGCCCGGCCCGGACGCCACGCCCAGACCTGCGGCGCCACCACATGGATCAGCGGTATCCCCTTGCCCGCCAGCCGTTCGGCAAGCCGCAGCGTGAACCCGGGCGAGTCGATGGTGATCAGCGCGTCGGGGGCGAGCCGTTCCGCCTCGGCGGCGGTCTCGCGCAGCCGCCGCAGCAGGTGACGCGCCCGCGGCAAGACCTCGAACAGGCCCATTAGCGACAGCTCGTTCATCGGGAACAGGGAGTCCAGCCCCTCCGCCGCCATCCGCTCTCCGCCGATACCGGCGAAGCGAATTCCGTCTCCGGCCCGCCGTTTAAGGGCCGCCATGAGCCGGCCGCCGATGAGATCGCCGGAGGCCTCGCCGGCGACCACGAACAGCGTCAGCGGCTTCACCGGCCGGGCTCAAGACAGACGACAAAGAGATCGAGACGGTCGGCCGCCTCCGCCACCGCCGCGGCGTCTTCGATCAGCGCGCCATCGGCCTCCACGGCGATACCGGCCAGGCCGGCCGCCGCCGCGCGCTCGACGGTGACGACGCCGATCGTCGGCATGTCGAGACGGGTGTCCTGCTGTGGCTTGCGCGCCTTCACCAGGACGCCGCCGCCGGCGGCCCGCAGCAGGGCGCCGGCGCGCTCCAGCATCGCATCGGTGCCCTCCGCCGCCTCGACGGCCAGCACCACCCCCTGCTGAACGACCGCGCCCTGCCCGACATCGACGGCGCCGACCGCCCGGGCCACAAGCAGGCCGCGGTCGATATCGGCGCGGTCCGCATCGGTCGGCGCGCGGCGGGTCAGCAGGCCGGGTTTCGCCAACAATTCCTCCATGAGATCGTGGGCACCGACCAACCGGAATCCCTCATCGGCCAACGCCTCGCCAAGGCCGCGCAACAGGCCGTCGTCGCCCCGGGCGCCAAGGCCGATGCGCGCCGCCATGCGGGCGCCGCGCAGATCCGGCAACAACTCGCGAATAGTCGGCCGGTGAACCGGCCCGATCATGCAGAGTTCGGTCACGCCCTCGGCATGCAGCCGTTCGAGAGTGGGTCCGACCGAACCCATGCGGGTCCAGAGATGCGGAACGCCCTCGACGCTCGACGGCTCGGTCTGGCCAGTGAACGCGACGATGAATACCGGCCGGCCGGTTTCAAGGCAACGCCGCGCCAAACGGCCGGGCAGCGGGCCGCCGCCGGCCAGGATGCCCAGTTTGTCCTTGCCCGCCGACATCCGTGTCCAGGTCAGGCGTCGTCGACGCCCCGCGGCCGCAGGATCTTTCGGCTGCCGGCGTTGCGCAGGAACTCGATCATCTGGCCGACCGCGCCGCCCTCGCCATGCGACGCGGCCACCGCCTCGATCCGCTCCGACATCTGCCCGTCGCCGCCGAACAGGGCGCGATAGGCGCCTCGCAGGGTGTGGATGTCGTCGCGGCCGAACCCGCGCCGCTTCAGACCGACGAGATTCAGGCCATTGAGAAAGCCGCGCTCGCCGACCACCATGCCATAGGGAATGACGTCCCGCTCGACCCCCGCAAGGCCGCCGACGAAGGCGTGCTCGCCGATGCGAACGAATTGATGGACGGCCGACAGGCCGCCGAGGATCGCGTGGTCGCCGATCTCGACATGCCCGGCCAGCGTGGCGTTGTTCACCAGGATCACGTTGTTGCCGATCATGCAGTCATGGGCGATGTGGGCGCCGATCATGATCAGGCAATTGTCGCCGACCCGGGTCAGCATGCCGCCGCCCTCGGTGCCCGGGGAGATGGTGACGTATTCGCGGATCGTGCAGCCGCCGCCGATCTCCAGCCGCGACTCTTCGCCATGATATTTGAGGTCTTGCGGAATATGGCCGATCGACGCGAACGGGAAGATGCGGGTGCCGGCGCCGACCGTGGTCCGGCCCTCGACCACGACGTGACTCTCCAACCGCACACCGTCGGCCAGGTCGACCCCGGCGCCGACCACGCAGAAAGGGCCGATATGGATGTTGTCGCCGAGCCGGGCGGCCGGATCGACGGCCGCGCTGGGATGGATCGTCGACGGCATCAACGATCCATGATCATCGCGGAGAAGGTCGCGTTGGCGCTGAGCTTGCCGTCGACCATGGCCTCGCCGGAAAACTTCCAGACGTTGCGGCGGTTCTGCAACTTGGTGACCTGCACGCGAATGCTGTCGCCCGGCGTGATCGGGCGGCGGAACCGGGCATCCTCGATCGACATGAAATAGACCAGTTTACCGGCGGAATCGCCGCCCAGGCTCTCGGCCACGAGCACCGCCGCGGTCTGCGCCATCGATTCGACGATGAGCACGCCCGGCATGACCGGCTGCTGCGGGAAGTGGCCGAGGAAGACCGCCTCGTTGATGGTGACGTTCTTGATGCCGACGGCGCTCACGCCATGGACCACTTCGACCACGCGGTCGACCATCAGCATCGGATAGCGATGCGGAATCATTTCCATGATCCGCATGATGTCGATGTCGGGAAGAACTTCGCCGGTCGACGCTGCGTCCATCGCCTACTCGCCTTTCATGCCAATGAGCCGTGTCAACTTGGCATAGCGCCGCCAGAACTGGCGGCTGGGAAGCGCCGGTGTGCCCCACACATCGGTGCCGCCGGGAAGGTCTCGAATCACGCCGGCCTGGGCACCCACCCGGGCACCGTCTCCCAGCGACAAATGCCCCGCCACCCCGGCCTGCCCGGCCAGAACGACGAATTTCCCAAGCCTGGTGCTGCCCGCGATCCCCGCCTGTGCCGCAAGGACGGAGCCCGGTCCGATCTGAACGTTGTGCCCGATCTGCACCAGATTATCAATCATCGTGCCGCGCCCGATCACCGTGTCGGGGCCGGCTCCCCGGTCGACGGTCGAGTTGGCGCCGACCTCGACATCGTCCTCGACCAGAACGCGGCCGAGTTGGGGCACGGTCACGTGGCCGCCGGGGTCCATCGCGAAGCCGAATCCCTCCTGGCCGATCCGCACGCCGGGATAGATGCGGACACGGCAGCCGATCAGGCAGTGGCTGAGACTGGCATTGGGGCCGATTTCGCTATCCTCGCCGACAACGACCCCCGCGCCGATCACGGCGTTCGGGCCGATCCGGCAGCGGGCGCCGATCTCCGCCCGCGCGCCGACGACCGCGCCGGCGCCGATTTCGGCCGTCGGATCGACGCGCGCCGCCGGGTCGACGACGGCGCCCGCGGCGATACCGGCTACCGCGGCCGGCCGCGGATAGAAGGCACGGGCGATATGCGCGAAGGCCTTGTAGGG
>JABDIP010000475.1 GCA_013003675.1 Inquilinus sp. | reverse complement strand
CGGCGGCGGACAAGGCGCGCAACCGGCGGATCGACGTCATATTGCTGAAGTAGGGAAGGGCGCCCCGCGGCGCCACGGACGGGTAGGCCATGCTGAAGAAGATCGTCGCCGTACTGACCGCGAAATGGCTGATCACCCTCATCGGGGCGATCGTTCTGTCGCTGCTGGTCTGGTTCTTCGGCCCCTTGCTGGCGTTCGCCGAGGCGCGGCCGCTGGAGAGCGACCTGTCGCGGTTCATCACCGTCATGGTGATCATCGTCGTCTGGGGCCTCGCCAACCTGTTCGCCGCGATGCGCGAGAAGAAATCCAACGACCAGATGATCGACGATCTGGTCGAGGCGCCGGTGTCGCCGGACGAAACGGCCTCGGCGGACGAGGTGGCGCAGCTAAAGGAGCGATCGCGCGAGGCCCTGGCCCTGCTGAAAAAGGCCAAGCTGGCGGGCGGCGGCGGCCGTCAGTACCTCTATCAGCTTCCCTGGTACATCCTGATCGGCCCGCCCGGCTCCGGCAAGACGACGGCGCTGCTGAATTCGGGCCTGCGCTTTCCGCTCGCCGAGCAGTTCGGCAAGGACGAGATCCGCAATGTCGGCGGCACGCGGAACTGCGACTGGTTCTTCACCGACGAGGCGGTGCTGATCGACACCGCCGGCCGCTACACGACCCAGGACAGCCACCAGGCGGTCGACAAGGCGGCGTGGACGGGCTTTCTGGAACTGCTGCAGAAGAACCGGCCGCGGCAGCCGATCAACGGCGCGCTGATCGCCATCAGCCTGGCCGACATGGCGGTGCTGACCGAGAGCGAGCGCACCGCCCATGCCCGGCAGATCAAGCTGCGGGTACGCGAGCTGCATGAGACGCTGGGCGTGCGCTTCCCGATCTATGTGTTGTTCACCAAGGCCGATCTGATGGCCGGCTTCGTCGAGTTCTTCGACGATTTCGGCCGCGAGGAGCGCGAACAGCCCTGGGGCATGACCTTCCCGCTCGACGACGGCAAGGACGACAAGGGGGCGGTCGCCGGCTTTGGCCGCGAGTTCGATCAGCTTCTGGAGCGCCTCAACAACCGCATGGTCGAGCGCCTGAACCAGGAGCCGGACGTCCAGCGGCGGGCGATGATCTACGGCTTCCCGGCGCAGATCGCGTCGCTGCGGGAGCCGATGCGCGACTTCCTGACGGAGGTGTTCAAGCCGAGCAAGTTCGAGGAACGGCCGCTGCTGCGCGGCGTCTATTTCACCAGCGGCACCCAGGAGGGCACGCCGATCGACCGGCTGATGGGCGCGATGGCCGCGACCTTCGGGCTCAACCGGCAATCGCTGTCGGCCTTCAGCGGGTCCGGGCGCAGCTATTTCCTGACCCGTCCGCTGCGGAGCATCGTTTTCCCCGAAGCCAGCATGGTGAGCGCCAACCGGAGGGTCGAGACGTTGCGGCTGTGGACGCAGCGGGCCGCCTATGCGGCGGCGATCGGCGTCGTCGTCGCGATGGCCGGCATCTGGATCAACGGCTTCTTCGGCAACCGCGCCCTGGTCCAGGAATACGAGGCCGGGATGGCGCAATACGCCCAGCAGCTCCAGGCGGTCCCGGTCAATTCGGTGTCGGACGCCAATCTGCTGATGGTGCTGCCGCCGCTGGAGACGCTGCGCAACCTGCCGGGCGGCTATGGCCGGCGCGACGAGGACGTGCCGGTGTCGCTGACCTTCGGGCTGTACCAGGGGGACCGCCTCGGCGCCCGGGCGACGGCGACCTATCGCCGGGCGCTGAGCGCGCTGTTCCAGCCGCGCATGCTGGTCCGGCTGGAGGCGCAGCTGCGCGCCAATCTGGACAGCGTCGACTACGTCTATGAGGCGCTGAAGGTCTATCTGATCGTCGGCGGCCAGGGGCCGATGGACGCCGATCTGGTGCGGCAATGGATGGCGCTCGACTGGGGCACGGCGCTCGCCGGCGAGCAGTTCGACGACACCCGCCGGGCGATGACGGAGCATCTCGACGTGCTGCTGGAGACGCCGGTCCGCAGCATCGACCTCGACGGGCCGCTGATCGAGCGGGCGCAATCGGTGCTGGCGAGCCTGTCGCCGGCCCGGCGCGGCTATGAACTGATCAAGACGGCGCCCCAGGCGAGCGGGCTGCCGTTCTGGCGGCCGGTCGATGCCGGTGGGCCGCAGGCGGCGTCGGTGCTGGTGCGGCTGTCCGGCGCGCCGTTGTCGGACGGCATCCCGGGGCTGTTCACCTATCGGGGCTTCCACGAGGCCTTCCTGCCGGCGCTGTCCGACGCCAAGGCCTATATCGAGAGCGAGAACTGGGTGCTCGGACCGCAGGCGCAGATCATGGCCACCCAGGACCAGCTCGACCGTCTCGAATCCGACATCCTGGCGCTCTATCTCGACGATTTCGGCGATCGCTGGGACGAGATGCTGAGCGATGTGCGGATGGCGCCGCCCGGCAGCGACCTCTCGGCGGCGACCGAAATGCTCAACATCCTGCAGGGACCGAATTCGCCCTATCGGCTGCTGATGCAGTCGATGGCGGTGGAAACCAAGCTGGTGCGACCGCCGGCCGAGGCCGGTGCCGGAGAGGCGGCGCTGGGCCGGGTCGGCACGGCGGCGGCGGGACGGCTCGGCACGGTCGGCCGGCTCGGCACGCTCGTGGTCGGTGCCGGCGGCGAAGCGCAGGCGGCGCCCGGACAGCCGATCAACGATCGATTCAAATGGCTGCACGACTATGTCGGTGCCGGCGACGGCACCCCGGCGCCGATCGATCAGACGATCCAGAAACTCTCCCAGCTCTATGCGCAGATGAACGCAGCACGGGCGTCGCGCGATCCGCTGAAGGCGATGAGCGACATGGTCGCCAACGGCGTCACCGACCCGATCCGCACCGAGGCGGCGGCGGCGCCGCCCGCCGTCGGCGACGTGCTGCGCGATGTGGCCGACAAGGTCGACGGCGTGACCAATCGGGGCACGGCGGAGCAGTTGCGCGCGGAGTGGCGGTCCAACGTGCTGCCGGTGTGCACCAGGGCGCTGAACAGCCGGTATCCGCTCTATCGCGGTGCCGATGACGACGTGAACCTGGACGACTTCACCCGGTTGTTCAGCCCCGGCGGACTGATCGACAGCTTCTTCAACGCCAACCTCGTCGGGCTGGTCGACACTTCCAGCCGGCCGTGGCGCTGGGCCGGCGGGACGCAGCTCGGCATCTCCAACAGCGATCTGGCTCAGTTCGAACGCGCCCGGCAGATCCGCGACTCGCTGTTCCTCGGCGGCGGCGGACCCTCGGCGAACTTCGACATCACGCCGCTGCGGCTCGACCCCAGCGCGACCCAGGTGTTGATGGAGGTCGACGGCCAGCCGATGTCGTACAGCCACGGCCCGCCGACACCGCAGCCGATGAAATGGCCCGGAGACGGACCCAGCCTGTCGCGGCTGACCTTCGCGCCGCAGCTCGCGGGATTGCCCTCGACGATCAGCGTCAGCGGTCCGTGGTCGTTCTTCCGCCTGCTCGACCAGGGATCGATCCAGGGCTCGTCGAAGACCGACCAGTTCTCGGTCACCTTTAATGTCGGCGGCCGGACCGCGAGCTTCCAGATCCGCGCGAACAGCGTGTTCAACCCTTTCACCCTGCGTGCTTTGGGGCAGTTCCGGTGTCCGTCGCTGTGACCGGCGCGGATGCCGCGCCCCAGCCGGGGCTGCACGGGAAGGTCCCGTCGAAGGGCGACTTCCTGACCCGGCGGCTGCCGCGCGGTTTCGTCGAGCCGTGGGACCAGTGGCTGCAATCGGCGATCAATTGCAGCAAGGAGCAACTCGAAGGCGACTGGCTGCCGACCTACCTGACCAGTCCGCTGTGGCGCTTCGTCCTCAGCCCCGGGCTGTGCGGCCCGGACGCGGTGGCCGGGGTGCTGATGCCGAGCGTCGATCGGGGCGGCCGCTACTTCCCCTTCACCGTTGCGGGGGCATTGCCGGGCTGTACCAACCCGGCAGCGGTGCCGGTCAATGGCGAGGCGTGGTTCAAGCGCGCCGAGGCGATGGCCCTGACCGCGCTGGAGGATGATTTCGACCTGGAGCGCTTCGATTCCGATCTCGCGGCGTCGGCCGGCCCGGCCTACCCGCGGCACAGTGACGGCGGTGGATTGCCGGCGCTGCACGGCCTGCGCGTCGGCCTCGACGACCGGGCCTCGGCGGCGCACGGATTCACCGGGCTGGTCGACCGGCATCTGCAGAGCTTCTACCCGCAATACAGCTTGTGGTGGAGCGCCGGCTCGGACTCCGTCGAGCCGTCGCTGATCGCCTGCAACGGTCTGCCGC
>JABDIP010000445.1 GCA_013003675.1 Inquilinus sp. | reverse complement strand
GGAAGCTGGCGGCGTCCGCCATGGGCTTGAACTATAGTCGGCGCAACGATTGCTATATGTACTCCTCGGACCGGCTGTGGCAGCTCGCCGGCAACGGCCTGCTGACGGTGACGCCGCGGGTTCCCGGTATGGACCGCCTGTTCACCGAGGACGAGGTGGTCTATTTCGATTCGGTCGACGATCTGGTCGACTCGGTGCACCGTTTCCACCGCGATGGAGGCGCCCGCCGGCGAGTGGCCGAGGCCGGTTGGCGCCGCGCCCAGCAGTCCTTCGACACCAAGCGGGTCGCCAATTACATGATCGAGACCATCTACCGAACGCCCTTTACCGAACCCTACGAATGGGCAGATCAGGTCTTATGAGCGGTTCATTCGACAGCGCCATGACCCGATAGGCGCGAGCGATGGCGAACAAATCGCCCGCGCGCCGCCGCCTCGACCGGTGGCTGTTCTATCCGTTGCAGACAGTCCTGCTCTACGGCTTTTACGGCCTTTTCGCCCTGCTGCCGCTCGACGCCGCGTCGGCGCTCGGCGGGTTCATCGGGACGGTCGTCGGGCCGCGGCTGGGGCCGGCGAACCGGCGCGCTTTCCACAACGTCTCTCTGGCCTTCCCGGAGAAAGACGAGGTCGAATGCCGGGCCATCCTGCGCGGCATGTGGGAGAATGTCGGCCGCACCTTCGGCGAGTATCCGCATCTCGGCCGCATCCGCGACGGCGGTCGGATCGAAACGGTCGGAGTCGAGGAGAATGTCCGTCGTGATGCGGCGGACCGGCCGCGCATCTTCATCGGCGCGCATGTTGGCAATTGGGAGCTGCCGGGAATCTGGACCGCCAAGCACATCGGCCGCATGACCTTCATCTATCGGGCGCCCAACAATCGGTCCGCCGACCGGCTGATCTGCCGTATTCGGCAGCGGGCCGGCATGGCCATGGCCCGCAAGGGGGCGGAGGGCACGAAGGCTGCCCTGAAGGCACTTTCGCAGGGCGACAATCTCGGCATGCTGCTCGACCAGAAGCTGAACCGTGGCGTCGCCGTTCCGTTCTTCGGTCGTGAGGCGATGACGACGCCGGCACTGGCACTCTTCGTACAACGCTATGAGTGTCCCGTCATTCCGGTGCAGGTCGAGCGGCTGCGCGGCGCGCATTTCCGGATCACCTACCATGCGCCGCTGGAACTGCCGAGGACCGGCGACCGGCACGCGGACATTCATGCGGCGATGACGTTAATCAATCAGGTCTACGAGGACTGGATCCGCCGGCGTCCCGAACAATGGTTCTGGATGCACCGCCGCTGGATCGACTCCATCGGCTGAGACGTCGTGTGATGCGAGGCGGCCAGGTACTTGGTTTCATTGGCTGTTTGCGGTCGGTCGAACCAGAAGTGCCGACGCGATGGCGCGCCCGGATGCCGGCAAGTCCCGGGAGCGAAATTCCATTGAATTCGCGACTTAATGTTGGCTTAACCGGGCTGGTTCTATCATCGCCTGCAGTAACCCGTCGGAAAAGCGACGGACGGTCACTAGGGCATCGACTGCACGTAAGGCGAGAGGAACGATGAGCAATCTTGGTTTCATCCGCGCCCTGCAGCTCGACGCGGCGCAAAAGAACCAGAAAGAATCCGTTGCCAAGGCGGCCAACGAGGCCGAGGGGCGGCTGGAGGAGCTGCAGCTGCTCGGCGATCTCGAACAGGCCCATATCGACGCCGACAAGGTGCTTTGCGACCTGCTGACCGCGCTCGGTTTCGGCAGTGTCGTCGCCGAATTCGAGGCGATCGACAAATACTACGGCTAGAGATCTGCCCGAACCGCGCCGGACTTAGGTCGGTGGCCTGAAAGCCGGCTCCGGCGATCGTCGAGTCATGGCCGGATGCCGTTGACGCCGGCGGAGCGGCGGCGGATCGTGGCACCGTGATCAGCCCGCCATCGCGAGACACGGTCTCTTGCCCTTCAGCCTCTATCTGGCGATTGCCATCCTTCTGGTGTTGAGTCACGCGGTCCCGTCCGCGCCCCGGATTCGCGCGTGTCTTGTTGGCCACCTTGGTCGCAAGGGATTCCTGGTCGTCTATTCGCTCGTGTCGCTTGCTGTTCTCGCCGCCTTTGTCCACGGCTATCGAACCGTCGACTCCGCGGGCTGGCTCTTCGAGCCGCCGCTTAGCGCTCGCGAGGCGGCCGTCCTCCTGATGCCTGTCGCGATCCTGTTGGTGGTGGGAAGACTGACGACGCGCGCCGGCTCGACCGGCGAGGCCCGGCGGCCGACCGGCATCTACCGCATTAGCCGCTATCCCGGCAGCACGGGTCTGCTGCTTTGGGCCAGTCTTCATCTACTGGCCACCGGCGATGTCCGACGGCTCGTTCTGTTCGCCGCGATGGCGGCAATCGCGCTCTCGGCGATCGTCAAGAACGAGATGGTTCTGCGGCGTTCCGGCGCGGCGACTGCCCGGGACTTCCTGATCGGCACGTCTATCCTGCCGGGCATCGCCATTGCCAGGGGTCGCCAGAAATGGCCGCGCGGTGAAATCGGGTGGTGGCGGCCGACGCTGGCGGCGGCGATCTATGCGGCGATTCTCTGGGCCCACCCGATGCTGTTCGGGGTCGACCCGGCGCCATGGCTGAGGTGAGGAGCGGCCGGTCTCCGACCGAGGCCGCCTGACCGGACAGTTGGTGCCGACGCGCGGAATTGAACCGCGGACCTACTGATTACGAATCAGTTGCTCTACCCCTGAGCTACGTCGGCACGGAGACAAGGATTTCGAGCGGTCGCGAAGCTACGCCGCGGCTGCCGGTCCGTCAATCGCCGTATCGCGCGACGCCGCTCAGCGTGGGCCTTCCGACGATCGGTCGATGACGGCCAGCGCGCGGGCGTCGGGCGCTGGCAGGTGCGCCGCCGCGGTCGGGGTCCGCCAGGTCAGCACGTCGAAGGCGCCGCAATGGCGGCACAGGGCGGTCCAGACCGGGTGCGCCGTCCCACACCGGTCGCACAACCAGGCCGGATCGTCGGGCGCTTCTTCCGCCTTCGCCAGCCAGTTCCGGGCGGCCACCATGTCTTCATGCTCCTTCGCCTCGAGCTCGGCCAGCAGGCGATAAATGCGGCGGCTGGGCGAAACCTGCTCGGCCCGTGTCAGATGGGTACGGGCGGCCCCCCACAGCTGTGCCGCCAGCGCCGCCTCTCCCAGCACGGCCAGTACCTCGGCCGCCTCCGGTTTCAGGCGATGCAGCTTCTCGATCCATTTGACGCGTTCCAGGGCGCCGCCCTCACGCGGCGCCAGATCGAGATAGGCCTGGGCCAAGGTGAGGTGCGGCGCCTGCTCCCAGGCCTTTTCGATCAGTCTGGCGGCCTGCTTCAGACGGTCGGCCCGCGCCAGCAGCGCGGCCTCGCGGTTGATCGCCGGGGCGAACCCGGGCAGCAGGGACGTCGCCTTGTGCGCCAGTTCAAGGGCGGTCGGCATGTCGCCGGCGGCTTCCGCCTCGCGGCTTCGTTCGATCAGGATCGCCGCCTTGTGTCGCCGGCCTTCCCCGGCCTCGATCGCCCCCGCCTTGACCGCCGCCGCCAGCGAGGCCTGCGCCTCGCGCCATTTGCGCTGGCGGACTTCCAACTCGAAAGCGGTGGCCAGTACCCAGGGCGTGTTCGGACGCAGCTTGCGCGCAAGATCGACGAAGGACAGCGCCTTGACACGGTCGTCCTGCTTTAGCGCCTGGTTCAACAATCCCCGCAGGCCGAGGAACTCGGTTTCCTCGCGCTCGAGCATTGCCTCGAAATAACGGCCGGCCGCCGTCTCGTCGCCACTGAGCTGCGCCGCCTGCGCCGACAGCAACATGGTCAGCGGCGGCTCGTCGAGCAGGGCGTCGGCCTTCTTGGCGTAGCGCCGCGCGGCGGTCGGGTCACCGGCGGCGACCGCGACCATACCGTTGGTCAGGGCACGATAGCCGCCCTCCCGGCGCGAGCCGAGCCGGGCCCGACCGATCGTCCCCGGCGCTCGTACCATGCCGCGCCAGAACCGGTAGCCGAAGGCCGCCCCGGCCATCAGCAGCCCGACCAGCAGCACCAGCACACCGATCGAGGTCTCGAACACCTGACCTTGCCAGACGAACTCGACCTGACCGGGCCGGTTCGCCAGCCACACGGCGATCGTCACGACGGCCGCGACCTTCAGGAACAGGATGAGCGAGCGCCTCATCGGGTCGGCGCGGCGCCGGACTCGGCCAAGCGGCCGATGGCCAGTTCATAGAGCCGTGCCACCGCCGCCTCGGCCTCCAATCGCGCCGTCGCGGCCGTCCGCCAGGACTCCGCCGCCGTCGCCGCCGGCCCCTCCAGCCGCACGACCTCCGCGTGGGCGCCATCAAGGTCGCCGGCATCCAGCCGGTTTTCGGCGCGGGCGAGCACCGCCGGGACATCGTCGCCGGAAACCTCGCCCGGGGCCGGTCGAATTGAGACCAAACCCCGCACCGAGGCCAACGCGTCGTCGACCCAACCGTCGGTGCCGGACAGCCGGTCAGCCTCCCGCGCGGCGGCGGCCATGGCGGGGAATTCCGCCTTGAGCCTCTCTCGGGTCGGGATGCCGAACCCGGACATCGTCACCAGCGCCGACAGGTCGGTCGCGGTATCGGGGTCTCCGGCGCTCAA
>JABDIP010000438.1 GCA_013003675.1 Inquilinus sp. | reverse complement strand
TCGGCCGGGGGGGGCGCCCACCTAAGAACCGAAAAGGACCGCCCCAGGAAAGGGGCGGAGATACGGAGCATCGACGATGACCGGCTATTTTCGCACCGCGATCCTGCTCGCCGGCATGACCGCGCTGTTTCTTGGCGCCGGGTACCTGCTCGGCGGCGAGGGTGGCATGGTGCTGGCGCTTTTTGTGGCGCTGGGCATGAACGCCTTCGCCTATTGGAATTCCGACAAGGTCGTGCTGCGCATGTATGGCGCCCGCGAAGTCGACGGCCGGTCGGCGCCCGAGCTGTTCGGCATCGTCCGCCAACTCGCCGACCGCGCCCGCCTGCCGATGCCGCGGGTCTATCTCATCGAGTCGGAACAGCCGAATGCCTTCGCCACCGGCCGCAACCCGCAGAACGCGGCGGTCGCCGCGACCACCGGCCTGCTGCGCCGGATGAACGCCGAGCAGGTCGCCGGTGTCATGGCGCATGAGCTGGCGCATGTGAAGAACCGCGACACGCTGATCATGACGGTGACCGCCACCCTGGCCGGCGCCTTGTCGATGCTGGCCAATTTCGGGCTGTTCTTCGGCGGCAACCGCAACAACCCGCTGGGTTTCGTCGGCGTGCTTCTGATGGCGATCCTGGCGCCGGTTGCCGCCATGCTGGTGCAGTTCGCGATCAGCCGCTCGCGGGAATACGAGGCCGACCGGATCGGCGCCGAGATCAGCGGCCAGCCGCTCTGGCTCGCCTCGGCGCTGGAGCGGTTGGAGGCGGCGGCACGGCGGATCGACAACCAGCCGGCCGAGCGCAACCCGGCGACGGCGCATATGTTCATCGTCAACCCGCTGCACGCGCATCGGGTGGATAATCTGTTCTCCACCCACCCCAGCATCGCCAACCGGGTTGCCCGGCTGCGAGCCATGGCCGGCGCCTCCGCCGGGCCCTGGGGGTGAGCCGGGGGCAGACTCCCAGGCGCTGCGGCATCGACAGCCGGCGGGCAGCGCGGTAAACCGCGCGCCATGGAAACGCCTTCCGGATTGCCGGCACGCCGGTTCGCCTTCGACCTCCTGCGCGCCGTCCTGCGTGAGCACCGCCCGCTCGACGAGGCGCTGGACCGGCCCGGATTCGACACTCTCGAAACCCGCGACCGCGCGTTCGCCCGGTTGCTGGTGGCGACCGTGCTGCGCCGCCTCGGGCAGATCGACGCGCTGATCCGCCACGCCCTCGCCAAGCCGTTGCAGCGCGACGCGGTCGCCGTGCGCGACGTGCTGCGCCTCGGCCTCGGCCAGCTTCTCTTCGTCGGAACGCCGGCCCACGCAGCGGTCGCCACATCGGTCGATCTGGTGGCGGCAGCCGGTTTCGACCGCCACAAGGGTCTGGTCAACGCGGTGCTGCGTCGGCTCGGCCGCGAGGGGCCGGCGCTGCTGGCCGATCAGGACGCGGGCAGGCTGAACACGCCAGACTGGTTGTGGGATGCCTGGGCCGGCGCCTATGGCAAGGCAGCGGCCCACGCCATCGCGGCGGCGCATCTGGCCGAACCGCCGCTGGATATCACCGCGAAGGCCGATCCGGCCGGCTGGGCGCAATCGCTCGACGCCGAGCTGTTGCCGACCGGGTCGCTGCGCCGGACCGGCGGCGGGTCGGTCGCCGAGCTGCCGGGCTTCGCCGAGGGCGGCTGGTGGGTCCAGGATGCCGCCGCCGCGATTCCGGCCCGGCTGTTCGGCGAGGTTTCCGGGCTCGGGATCGCCGATCTCTGCGCCGCGCCCGGTGGCAAGACGGCGCAACTCGCCGCCGCCGGCGCCACCGTCACCGCCGTCGACCGGTCGGCGCGGCGGCTCGACGTGCTGAGCGGCAATCTCAAGCGACTGGACCTGCCGGCCGGCCGCGTCGTCGCCGATGCCACCGAGTGGCGGCCGGCCGAGCCGCTCGACGGCGTGCTTCTCGACGCGCCCTGCAGCGCCACCGGCACGATCCGCCGGCACCCCGACATCCAGCGCCTCAAGGGACCGGACGACGTCGCCAAGCTGGCCGCCTTGCAGGCCCGGCTGCTCGACCATGCCGTCACCCTGGTCAAGCCGGGCGGGCTGATCGTCTGGTGCACCTGCTCGTTGCAGCGGGAGGAAGGCGAGGACCAGATCGAACGCCTGCTCGCCTCGGGCGCGCCGGTTCGCCGGGTGCCGGTCGCGGTGGATGAAGTGGGCGGCCTCGCCGAGATCGTGACCGCCGCGGGCGATATCCGCACCTTGCCGAGCCACGCCGCCGAGCCTGGCGGGCTGGATGGATTTCATATATCCCGGCTGCGTCGCGAGGCGTGATTCCCCGGACCGCGCACGTGCATCTCTGACCCAGCGGGACTAATCTCAAATACCCGATTCGGATCGCCCGTCATGCAACAGCCCACCAGAATCGCCCCGTCCATTCTCTCCGCCGATTTCGCCCGGCTCGGCGAGGAGGTGCGCGCCATGCAGGCAGCCGGTGCCGACATGCTGCACATCGACGTGATGGACGGGCATTTCGTGCCCAACATCACCATCGGCCCGGCGGTGTTGAAGGCGCTCAAGGCCCATAGCTCGCTGCCCTTCGACGTGCATCTGATGATCGCCCCGGCCGATCCCTTCATCGAGGATTTCGCCGCCGCCGGCGCCGACACCATCACCTTCCATCCCGAGGCCGGGCCGCATCCCCATCGCACTGTCCAACACATCAAGGCACTGGGGAAACGGGCCGGCCTCGCGCTCAACCCCGGGACCCCGGTGGCGGCCGTGGAGGAGTTGCTGGGCGATATCGATCTGGTCTTGGCGATGACGGTCAATCCCGGCTTCGGCGGCCAGCGCTTCATCTCCGGCCAACTCGACAAGATCGCCCGGCTGCGGCGACTGATCGACGATTCGGGGCGGCCGATCGACCTCGAGGTCGATGGCGGCATCAATACTGAGACCGCGCCGCGGGCGATCGCCGCCGGCGCCGATCTGCTGGTCGCCGGAACCGCCGGGTTCGCCGGCGGCCCGAAGCGCTATGCCGACAACATTCGCGGCCTGCGCGGATAGCGTTATGCCGATGGTCGACACGCGCACCAAGGTCGCAAAGGTTTCCGACGGGTTGCGCAGCCTCGCCTTCGGCAATCCGCTCTATTCGCTGTCGCTCGGCCATGGCGGTCCGACCTTTCTGGAGGTCGTGCCGCCCGATCCGTGGCCCGGCGACGCCGAGCGCGGCAGTGCCCTGGCATCGGGCGAGTACAGTTTCGCCGGCCGCACCCTGGTCTCGGACGTGCCGCTGTGGCTGCCGCTCGGTGTCGGCGACGCCTATCTGGAAGCCCTGCACGGCTTCGACTGGCTGCGCGACCTGCGGGCGCTGGGCGGCGATACCGCACGGCGCCACGCCCGCGCCCTGGTCGCGTCGTGGATCGACCGGCACAATTCCTGGCACGCGGTCGTCTGGCGCCCCGACGTGCTCGGACGGCGGGTCGCCAACTGGCTGGGCATGCATGATTTCTTTTGCGCCAGCGCCGACGACCACTTTCGCGCCCGCACCTTCGCCAGCCTGGCGCGGCAGACCCGGCATCTGGCCCGGGCCCTGCCCGGCGGGCTGAAGGGCGCGCCGCTGCTTGCCGCGCTGAAGGGGCTGTTCTACGGCATCTTGTGCCTGCCGGACGGGCGCCCGCGGTTGGAGCCGGCTCTGAAGCTCCTGCTCCAGGAACTCCAGGCGCAGGTGCTGCCCGATGGCGGGCATGTCCAGCGCAACCCGCAGATCCATCTGGAGGCGTTGCGGCATCTCATCGACATCCGTGGCGCCATGCGGGCGGCCCGGACGGAAGTGCCGGAGGCGTTGCAGCACGCCATCGACAAGATGGCCCCGGCGTTGCGCTTCTTCCGTCATGGCGATGGCGGGCTCGCCCTGTTCAACGGCGCCCGCGAGGGCGAGCCGGTGCTGATCGACACCGTGCTGGCGCAGGCCGACGCCCATGGCCGTCCCCTGAAGAGCGGGCGCCACTCCGGCTTCGAACGGGTTCAGGCCGGCCGCCTGTTGCTGCTGATGGATGTCGGACCGCCGCCGGCCCCGGGGCTCGATAGCGGCGCCCATGCCGGGGCGCTGTCCTTCGAGCTTTCCGTCGGCCGCGAGCGGCTGATCGTCAATTGCGGCGCCTGGGGCGGCTTCGACCCAGATCCGCAGGGCGAGGCGGCGGGGTGGGAAACGGCGCTGCGCGGTACCGCCGCCCATTCCACGCTGACCGCCGCCGACACCAACTCCAGCGAGCTGATCGACGGTGGCGGCCTCGGCCGGCGTCCGCGGCAGGTCACCGCCGAGCGCCTGGAGGAAGATCGTTCGGTTCTGCTCGAGGCGGAGCATGATGGCTATCGGGCCCCCTACGGCGCCCGCCACAATCGCCGTCTGTTCATCGGCGCCGGCGGCGACGATCTGCGCGGCGAGGACACGCTGACCGGAGCGGCCGATCTGCCCTTCGCCGTGCGCTTCCACTTGCATCCGGCGGTGCATGTCTCGCCCCTGCAGGGCGGCGACGCGGCGCTGCTGAAACTGGCCAGCGGCGCCGGCTGGCGGCTGCGGGTGTCCGGCGCGGCGCTGACCGTCGAGGAGAGCATCTATTGCGGCGAGGATGTCGCCGTCCGCCGCAGCAGCCAAATCGTGTTGTCGGCGCGTACCGGCGCCGACAAGAAGGCGCCGACGAGCGTCAAATGGGCGCTGAAGCGGGAGCGAAGGGACCGCGACGGCTGATCCGCCCGGCCGCGTCGGCCGTAACAGAGCGCATGACGAACCGACCCCGACGGCGGAGGATTATGGCCACTCGGCCGCGAACGTGCTCGACCGGGAATCAGGCCGCGCCAGCCCTTGTCCAGGTGATCCCTTCCGGCCCCCCAAGGCTGTCATCGCGAGAAGCGCCGCCGACGACGCGATCCAGAGCGGTCGGGACCGCCGGATTGCCTCGCCCCCGGCTCGCAATTGTCACCGGTCGAAGCGCGATCCTGGCGGGACTGCTCTGCCTCGGTGCGGCGCTGGCCGCCTGCTCGCCGGTCGATCTGCTCAACGCCACGGTGCCGGAGGACGGCTATTCGGTCACCACCGATATCGCCTATGGCGATGGCGCGCGCCGCCGCCTCGACGTCTACCGGCCCGCAACAGCCGGCGAGCCGGCGCCGGTGGTGGTCTTCTTCTATGGCGGCAGTTGGCGCAACGGCGATCGCGGCGACTATCGCTTCGTCGCCCAGGCGCTGGTCTCCGAAGGTCTCGTCGCCGTGCTGCCCGACTACCGCGTCTATCCCGAGGTGGTCTTCCCCGGGTTTCTCGAGGATGGCGCCGCCGCCATCCGCTGGGTCCGGGATTCCATCGCCGGGTATGGCGGCGACCCAGAGAGGATCTTCCTCATCGGCCATTCCGCCGGTGCCTACAACGCCGCCATGCTGGCGGTCGATCCGCGCTATCTGAGCGCGGTTGGCGTCGACCGCGAGGCGATCGCCGGGTTTGTCGGCCTGGCTGGCCCCTACGACTTCCTGCCGCTCGACACGCGAATCACCCGCCGGGTGTTCGGTGGCGCGGCCGATCTGTCGGCGACCCAGCCGGTCACCTTCGCCGACAGCAACGCGCCGCCGATGCTGCTGCTGGCGGGGGAGAATGACGGCACCGTCTATCCGCGGAATAGTGTTTCGCTGTCCGAGACGACAGAGGAACGTGGCGGCAATGCCGAGGTTCGGCTCTATCCCGATCTCGGCCATATCGGCATCGTCCTGGCGCTGGCCGACGGTCAGCGCCACCGCGCCCCGGTGCTGGACGATGTGGCGGCCTTCATCGGCGCGCATTGAAGGGGTCGCGGCCGGGCGGCGAAGGGCTTAAAAGACGCCCGTCCCGCTGCCACCGGAGTCGTCATGACCGACCAGCCGATCCCCATCCGCCGCGCCCTGATCTCAGTCTATGACAAGACCGGTGTGGTCGATCTGGCCCGCTTCCTGGTCGAGCACGGCGTCGAGCTCCTATCCACCGGCGGTTCCTATCGCGCCCTCGCCGAGGCCGGGCTGCCGGTCGTGGAGGTGTCGGCTCATACCGGTTTCCCGGAGATCATGGACGGCCGCGTCAAGACGCTGCACCCGACGATCCATGGCGGGCTGCTCGGCCGTCGCGACGACCCGGCGCATGTGGCGGCGATGCAGGCGAACGGCATCGCGCCGATCGACCTGCTGGTCTCCAACCTCTACCCGTTCGAGGAGACGGTGGCGGCCGGCGGCGACTACGATGCCTGCGTCGAGAACATCGATATCGGTGGGCCGGCGATGATCCGCGCCGCCGCCAAGAACCACGCCTTCGTCGCCGTCGTCACCGATCCGGCCGACTATCCGGCACTCCGCGACCAGCTCGCGACCGGCGATGGCGGCACGAGCCATGCCTTGCGCCAGCGCCTGGCCGCCGCCGCCTACGCCCGGACGGCGGCCTACGACGCGGCGGTATCGGCGTGGTTCGCCGGCCAACTCGGTGACGCCTTACCGGAGCGTCTGTCACTGGCCGGGCAGCGGGTACAGAGCCTGCGCTACGGCGAGAACCCGCATCAGAAGGCCGCCCTCTACCGCGCCGGGCCGGGGCGCCCCGGCGTGCTGTCCGGGCGCCAGGTCCAGGGCAAGGAACTCAGCTTCAACAACATCAACGATGCCGACGCCGCCTTCGAACTGGCGGCCGAGTTCGACCGCCCGGCGATCGTCATCGTCAAGCACGCCAACCCGTGCGGGGTCGCGGTCGCCGACGATCTGGCGTCGGCCTATGCCAAGGCGCTGGCCTGCGATCCGGTCAGCGCGTTCGGCGGCATCATCGCCGCCAACCGGCCGCTCGACGAGGGCACGGCGGTGGCGATCGGCGCGTTGTTCGCCGAAGTGGTGATCGTCCCGGAGGCCGAGCCGGCGGCGCTGGAACGGCTTTCCGCCAAGAAGAACCTGCGCGTCGTGCTGACCGGCGGCCTGCCGGATCCGGCGGGGCCGGGGCTGCTGGCGCGCTCGGGCGCCGGCGGCCTGATGGTGCAGGAT
>JABDIP010000382.1 GCA_013003675.1 Inquilinus sp. | reverse complement strand
ACCCTCCCCCATCGAGGGGGAGGGATAGGGTGAGGGGCAACACGTCTCAGCGTCCGACGGGGCAGCGGCGTCACATGGCGCTGTAGAAGTCGTCGAGCAGGGCCTGCTCCGCCTCGGCGGCGATGCGGACCGACTCCTCGACACTGGCGCCTTCCAGCAGAATCCGGTCGACCATGTCGACCATCAACTGACGTTGCGCCGATTCGGCCACGAACTTCGTCGCGGTGGCGTATTCCAGCCCGCGGATGAACGGCCCGTATTCCGGATGGGCGGTGTTCTCGGGGGTCAGCGCCGCGGCCTGACGGGCGGGCAATTCGCCGACCGTTTCCAGCCACAGCTGCATCGCCTCCTCCGAGGTGACGAAGGCGAGGAACTTGGCCGCCGCCTCGGCCCGCTCGCCCTGGGCCTTCGAGGTGATGCCGTTGACCCAGTAGGACGAGAAATTGAACCGCTCGCCGGCGGCGTTGGCCGGCAGTTCCGTCACCCCCCATTCCAGCCCGCGCTGGCCACGGAGGGCGCCGAGGCGGAACGAGCCGTCGATATGCATGCCGGCGCGGCCCGCCTTGAAGGCCGCCTGCGGCTGGTCCATGAAGCCGATCTGGCTGACGCCATGCTCCTCGATCAGCCCGACATAGAAATCCAGCGCCCGCTGCCCGGCGGCGCCGTCATAGGTGACATCGTGATTGTCGCCCGAATAGGGGGCGCCGCCCATCTGCCGCACCAGCACCTCGCGCCACCAATGGTGATCCTGGGCGTTCATGCCCATGGTCAGCCCGACCGCCGTCAGATTGCCGCCGCCGTCGCGCTGGGTGAGCGCCTTGGCGTATTCGACCATCTCGTCCAGCGTCTCCGGCGGGTGCTCCGGGTCGAGGCCGGCCTGCTCGAACAGCCGCTTGTTCCAGAACAACGCCAGCGAGCGCACCGCGGTCGGCAATGCGTAGTATTGGCCCTCGATCTTCATCGCCTCGACCATCGGGAAGTATTCGGATTCGATCTCTGCCGGGTCGAACATATCCGTCGGCAACGGCTGCAGCAGGTCGGCCTCGATGTAGTCGTTCAGCCAGCCATAGAAGAGTTGGACAACGTCCGGCCCCTCGCCGGCCGGGACCGCCGCCGCAACCTTGGTGCGATAGTCGGCATAGGGGAAATGGGTGTGGCGGACGGTAATGCCGGGGTTTTCCGCCTCGAATTTCTCGATCAACGCGTCGATGGCGTCGACCCGGCCCTGGAAGAAATACTGCCAGTACTCGATTTCCACCGCCCGCGCCGCGCCAGGCGACCCGAACACCGCGCCCGCCGCTAGGGTGGCGCCGGCCAGCGCCGCAAGATACCGCTTCATTCGACCCTCCCGTTCCTGTCGTCATCCGCGCGGGCCCGGTTGACGGGTCGCCGCCGCGAACGCTTCTCCAGGCTCGATGGTTGGCCATCGGTCGGGCGATGTCAATAAATCTAGTATATTGAATTAATCGGCACCCTGCGGCATCGTGCCGTCCATGCGCCTGTCCGGCACCAACATCGAGCACACCCGTTCCTTCAACCGCCGCGTCGTGCTGGAGGCGGTCCGCCGACACGGCCCGATCTCCCGCGCCGAGATCGCCCGGCTGACCTCCCTGTCGCCGCAGACCGTCTCCAACATCGCCCTGGAGCTGCGCGAAAGCGGGCTGATCCGCGCCGAGGGCCGGCGCCGGGCGGCGCGCGGCCAGCCGCCGGTGGAGCTGTCGATCGATCCGGCCGGCGGTTACACGGTTGGTCTGCAACTCGACCATGCCCGGTTGAGCGGCGTGCTGGTCAACCTGGCCGGCACGGTATGCGGCCGCACGGTCGAGCCGATCGCCACCCCGGAGCCGGCCACCGCCATGCCGCGTCTGGCGGCGGCGGTCGAGGCGCTGATCGACGGCGCCGAGGTGCCGCGAACGCGGGTGCTCGGCTGCGGCGTCGTCATGCCGGGCCCGTTCGACGTCGAGACCCTGAGTTCGGTGGGGCCGACCACCCTGCCCGGCTGGCACGGCATCGACGTCGCCGGCCGGCTGACCGCGGCGACCGGGCTGCCGGTGCTGGTCGAGAACGACGCCACCGCGGCCGCCCTGGGTGAGCGGCTGCATGGCGCGGCGCGTGATCTGCGGACATTCTTCTATCTCTATCTCGGCGTCGGGTTGGGCGCCGGGCTGATCCTCGACGGCCAGCCCTATCGCGGCGCCTGGGGCAATGCCGGCGAGTTCGGCCATATCGTCGTGGCGCCGGACGGCGCGCCATGTTTCTGCGGCAACAACGGCTGCCTGGAGCGCTATGCCTCGCTGCACGCCGCCTTCGAGGCGATGCGCGCCGCCGGCAAATGCGTCGGGACCACGGCCGATCTGGCGGCATTGGCGGCGGCCGGCGATCCGGCGATGACTGGCTGGCTGGACAGCGCCGCCCGGCATCTGCGCATCGCCCTGAACGCGGTGGAGAACCTGCTCGATCCGGAGGCGGTGCTGATCGGCGGCGATTTGCCGGACCGGCTGGCCGAGGCGCTGATCGACCGGCTGACGCCTCTGCCGCCCTCGGTCAGCGCGCGGCGCGACCGGCACTGGCCACGGCTGATCCGGGCGACGGCGGGGGCCGAGGCGACGGCACTGGGCGCCGCGGCGCTGCCGCTGTTCGACAGTGTCAGCCCCAGTTTCAGCCTGCTGGTCAAGAACGGCGCCCGTTCCGCGCCCGAGGAGTCGGCCGCCGCGCTGGCGGTGGCACCGTGACGCCGGACCAGGAGAGACTGGCGCGGCAGCGGGCCGACAGCGCCATCGTCCGGCTGTGGCAGGCGCTGGTGCCGCTCGGCAGCGTCAACAGCTTCCTGCAAACCGGCGCCCATCCCGATGACGAAACCAGCACGATGCTGGCCCGGCTGTCGCTCGGCGACGGGGTACGGGTCGGCTATGCCTGCGGCGTGCGCGGCGAGGGTGGACAGAACGATATCGGCACCGAGCGCGGGGCGGTGCTGGGCGTGCTGCGCAGCCGCGAGATGGAAGCGGCGGCCGAAATCCTGGATCTCGACCTCTACTGGCTGAACGAGGATCTCGACGGCGCCATCGTCGATTTCGGCCTGTCGAAATCGGCCGAGGAGACGTTTTCGATTTGGGGGCATGAGCGCACTGTCGAGCGGTTGGTCCGGGTGATCCGGACCTTCCGCCCGGACGCCGTGGCGCCGACCTTTCTCGACGTGCCGGGCCAGCACGGCCATCACCGGGCGATCACCCGGGCGACCGAGGAGGCGTTCCATCTGGCCGCCGACCCGGCCGCCTTCCCGGAGCACGCCGCCGAGGGGCTGGCGCCGTGGCGGGCGGCGAAGCTCTACCTGCCGGCATGGTCCGGCGCCGGCGGCGCCTATGACGATACCGAACCGCCGCCGAACGCGACGCTGACCGTCAACGTCGGTGGGTTCGATCCGGTGCGCGGGGCGAGCTATGCCCAGATGGGCCAATGGTCGCGGGCCCGCCACCGCACCCAGGGCATGGGCCGCTGGGTCGACGAGGGCGAGGTCGCGGTACCACTGCACCGGCTGGCCTGTACGATCGGGGCGCCGGAAACCGAGGCGAGCGTCTTCGACGGGTTGCCCCGGACCTTGGGCGATCTGGCCGACCACGCGCCGAGCGCCGAGGCGGCGGCGGCGATGCGGGCAGCGCAATCGCGCATCGAGGCGGCGCGGGCCGCCTTCCCCGACAATGGCGCGGTGCTGACCGAGGTGCATGCGGCGCTGGGCGCGGTGCGGCAGGCCAGGGCGGCGCTCAACGGCGGCGCCGGCGACCGGTTCGACATCGGCCACCGGCTGGCGGTCAAGGAACGCCAACTGGCCCGCGCCAGCCGCTGCGCGGCCCTGCTGGTCGTGCGGCTGACCGCCGACCGCCCGGCACTGACCGCCGGTGGCGGCGCGGAGCTGACGCTGACCGCCCATCTCGGGGGGGCGCGGCCGCTTCAGGCGGTGTCGCTGTCGGTCGCGACGCCGGCGGGGTGGCAGGTCATCCCAGGACGGCAAGGCCCGGCAGCGCTGACGGCCGGGCACACCCTGACCGGTCGCTTCGCGCTTACGGTGTCGGCCGATGCGGCGGACCATCACCCCTACCGCTTCGCCCACGACGCGCTGGACGGCGACGAGCCGCCGATCGGCGTCGTCCGCTACACGGTCGACGGCGTCGAAGCGACCGTACGGGTGGAGACCGAGGCGCCCCTGCCGGTCCTTCCGGCCGTCTCGGTCGCCGCGCGGCCGGCCGGCATCGCATACAATCTGCGGCTGGGCGGGCCGATCGGTATCGGCATCGCCGCCGTCAGCCATGCCGCCGGAGCGGTCTCGCCCCGTATCGGCCCCGCTCTGCCCGAGGGCTGGCGGGCCGATCCCGCCGACGCGGCGGTCGACCTAAGAGAGCCCGGTTCCAGCGCCGCCGCCGACTTCGCCGTCACCCCGCCGACGGACCTGGCCGCCGGCCGCTACGTCCTGCCGGTCGGGATCGACGGCGCGCCGGGGCGCGGCGTCCACGAATTGCGCTATCCGCATGTCCGGTCCACCCACATGGTGACCCCGGCGACGGTCATCGTTCAGGCGATGGCGGTCGATCTGCCCGCCGGGCTTCGCATCGGTTATGTCGATGGCGGGGTCGACCGGGTCCATGACTGGCTGCGCCAGCTCGGCGCCGAGGTCGATCTGCTCGACGCCGACATGCTGGGTGCCGGCGATCTCTCCCGCTACGACACCATCGTCGTCGGCGTATTCGCCTACAAGACGCGGCCGGACCTGCTGGCCGCCAACCGCCGGCTGCACGACTGGGTCGCGGCCGGCGGCAATCTGGTGACCCAGTACCACCGTCCCTGGGACAATTGGGACCCCGAAACGGTGCCGCCGCATTACCTGAAGATCGGCCAGCCCTCGCTGCGCTGGCGGGTCACCGACCAGAACGCCGCGGTCACCCATCTGGCCCCGGACCACCCGCTGCTGAATTGCCCGAATGTCATTGGCGCGGAGGACTGGCAGGGCTGGGTCAAGGAGCGCGGCCTCTATTTCGCCGCCGAATGGGCGCCGGATTACACGCCGCTGCTGTCGATGGCCGATCCCGGCGAGGACCCGCTGACCGGTTCCCTGCTGACCGCACCCCATGGCAAGGGCCGGCACACCCACACCAGCCTGATCCTCTACCACCAGATGGACTTCATGGTGCCGGGCGCCTTCCGCCTGATGGCCAATCTGGTGACGCCGCCC
>JABDIP010000377.1 GCA_013003675.1 Inquilinus sp. | reverse complement strand
AAGGTCTACACCGACACCATCGTCGAGCGGCTGGTGCAAGAGTATCGCCAGGTTTGCCCGGCCGATGTCGAGCATGTGCTCAGCCAATTGGCTCGGCAATTCATCAGAGGCGATGGCGGCGACGCCGACGGCTCGCTGAGCGTGGTGTGCCCCCGCGCCCGGCCCCCCGAAACACCAGACACGCAAGGCTGTTATGACCAAGACCGCCGACCAACCGGCAACGACGGAAAGACTGAAGGCCGACCGGGACCGTTTCGTCGCGCTTGCCTTCTGCTGGGCCGACACGCTGGTCGAGCTCGATCCCGACAACACGATCACTTTCGCCGCCGGCCTCACAATCCCGGCGACCGGTCTGCCTCCCGATCGGCTGATCGGCCGCCATATCGACGCCTTGTTGGTGCCCGCCCATCGCGGACTGATCCGGCGGCTGATCTCGGGCGCCGGGAGTTGCGGGCGGATCGACAACATCTCCGTCGACTTCATCGGTCCCGGCGGCGCCGGCGCCCCGGTCCAACTCGCCGCCCACAAACTGCCGGAGCTCGGCGACCAGTCCTTCCTGGCGATGCGGCTGGGCGGCAACCAGAACGCCGTCACCGACCGCTCCGGCCGGACCCTCCATGACGGGCTGCTCGACGCCGACGGCTTCACCCGCCTCGCCAAGTCGCGCCTCGCCGCACCCGACGGCCGCCGCCTGCAGCGCCTGACCCTGTTGTCGGTGCCGGAGCTGACGCAGATGAAGGAGAAGCTCGACGACGCGACCTATCGCAACCTGCTGAACGCCATCGGCGGCTATCTCAAGGCCAACTCCGCCGATCGCGACTCCGCCGCGCGCCTCTCCGACAGCGGCTTCGGTCTGATCCACGATTCCGATCTCGAGATCGAGAACCTGGAGGATCATCTGCTGGCCATCGTCAACGGCCTCGATCCGACCGGTGTCGGCGCCAGCATCGAATCCGCCAGCCTCGTCGCCAACACGGAGCTGACCGAGGAGACGTTGAGTCAGGTCATGGTTTACGCCATCAAGCAGTTCAGCGACTCGAACCGGACCGGCTTCACCCTGCAGAAGCTGCGCGAAAACCTGCCGAGTGTGGCGGAGGACGCGGCGGAGATGGCGGACACCTTCCGCCGGCTGATCAGCACCAAGGAGTTCTACATCGCCTTCCAGCCGATGGTCTCGACCCAGTCGGGGCAGATCCACTGCTACGAGGCACTGGCGCGGATCAGCGGCCGCGATGCCGTCTCGCCCTACAAATATGTCTGCTTCGCCGAAGAGACCGGTCAGATCTCCGATTTCGATCTGGCGATGGCGGAGAAGGCGGCGCGTTGGCTGCAGAACCGCACCGACCCGCGCACCCGGGTCTCGGTCAACATCTCCGGTCAGTCGACCACCTCGCCGGACTTCACCGCCGATCTGCACAAGCTGCTCGACCGGCACCCCGCCAGCCGGGAGCGCCTGCAGTTCGAGATCACCGACAGCTCGGCGATCGACGATCTGGAGGCCGCCAACCGCTTCGTGCAAAGCCTGCGCAAGCGCGGCCACGCCGTCGGGCTCGACGATTTCGGTTCCGGCGCCAACGGCTTCCATCTGCTCAGCACCATCGAGGTCGATTTCGTCAAGGTCGACGGCGCCACCATCCGCCATGCCCAGCAGGCCATCCAGGGCCGCGCCTTCCTGGCCGCGCTGGGCACCTTCTGCCGCATGCTCGACATCGATGTGGTCGCCAGCGCCATCGAGACCGACCAGATGCTGGCCTTCGTCACCGAATGCGGCGTCGGCTTCGTCCAGGGCTATCTGTTCGGCAAGCCGTCGCGGGAGCTGCGGCGGTTCGAGGAGCTGCGGATCGAAATCCCCAAGCGCCGCATCGTCGCCTGACCCTCCGGGCGCTCAGGCCCCCTGCGCGCCCCGCGCCCACGCCTCTCCGACCGGAGCGGCAAACACCGCCGCGGCAGCCGCGTAGAGCGCGAGCGCCAACAGGATCACGGCGTTGAAGCCGAGATGCATGGCCAGCAGGCTGGCCAGGGCGGCGGCGATCACCGAGGCGCAGCCATTGATCCCCCACGCCCAGGGCACCAGCGCGGGGGCGAGACGGGACACGGCGGTGAGGCCAAGCGGGAACGGCATCCCCATGGCGAAGGCGAGCGGGGCGATCAGGGCGAGGGTGATCGCCACCTTCGGCGCCAGCGGCAACGCCAGCAGGACCGGCAGCAATGTCGGCATGGCGAGCTGATAGGCGATCGCCACCGCCAGGATGGCCGCCACCGCTGCGGCCAGCGCGAGCCGCGGCCATCCGTCGCCCAGCCGCGCCGACACGCCGGCCCCGAGTCCTGCGAAGACCAGGAACCCGAACAGCACGACGGTGACTGCCCCGAGGGGATGGCCAAGGAATAGCGTGAGGCGCTGGATAAAGGCGATCTCGACGAACAGAAAGGCGAAGCCCAGCGCCAGGAAGTAGACCGCCACCCGACCCATCGACAGACCCCGCCGCGCCGCCGGCCGGCGCCGCAACCAGACCAGCGGCAGCACGATCAGCGCGAGACTGGCCAGGATGGCCTGCGCC
>JABDIP010000368.1 GCA_013003675.1 Inquilinus sp. | reverse complement strand
TCGGTATCGCCCGGGCGCTGGCGGTCAAACCGAATTTCCTGGTCTGCGACGAAGCCATCGCGGCGCTCGACGTCTCGATCCAGGCGCAGGTGATCAACCTGTTCATGGGTCTGCGCGAGGAGCTCGGCCTCACCTACCTGTTCATCAGCCACGATCTCGGGGTCGTCGAGCATCTCAGCGACCGGGTCTGCATCATGTATCTCGGCCGCATCGTCGAGCAGGCGCCGACCGCCGAGCTGTTCGCCGCCCCCAACCACCCCTACACAAGGGCCTTGCTGGAGGAGGTCCCCCGGCTCGACACCACGCGGCGCCACTACACCCCGGTGAAAGGGGAGATCCCGTCGCCGCTCGATCCGCCGCACGGCTGCCATTTCCACCCGCGCTGCCCGCACGCCCTGTCGCGCTGCCGCGAGGAGTCGCCGAAGCTGCGCGAGATCGCGCTGGGCCGCCTGTCGGCCTGTCATCTGAACGAGCAATGACCGGTCGGTTTCGGCAATCGGTGTCTAGCAGGGGCGTCCCATCCACCGCTGTCATTGCGAGGAGCGAAGCGACGTGGCAATCCAGGGCGGCCAGGGCTGGCTGGTGGTTCTCGTTCGCCTCGCGCCAGACCGCACCGGGTGTTGTCGTATGTCCAGTTGTTGAACTCCGTCTTCGAATTCAGCCCGCGTCGGCCCTGGATTGCCACGTCGCTTCGCGCCTCGCAATGACGGCCGAGGAGAGAGCGCGGCCCGCCCTATCCGCGTCAGGGCTGCCGGGATGACAATCGGCCATCTGGAGACGCCGGGCGTGCATCGCACTGCCTTCGAGGCCGCCGATCCGTTGCCGTTGGTGTTCGACTCGCCGCATAGCGGCACCGACCTGCCGGCCGGGTTCGGTGCCGCCGCCCCGCTTGCCATCCTGCGCGAGGCGGAGGACACCCATGTCGATACCCTGTTCGCCGCCGCGCCGGAGCATCGGGCGACGCTGATCGCCGCCCGGTTCCCGCGCGCCTTCGTCGACGTCAACCGCGCGCCCGACGACATCGACGCCGAATTGCTGGCCGAGCCGTGGCCCGGCCCGTTTCGGCCGAGCGTACGGACCGAACGCGGCATCGGCCTGATCCGCCGGCTGGTGGTGCCGGGCCAGCCGATCTACGACCGCAAGCTCCCGGTGGCCGAGATCGAGGCGCGGCTGACCCGCTACTACCGGCCCTATCACGATCATCTCGACGAGACGCTATCGGCGCTCCAGCGCCGTTTCGGCGCCGTCTGGCACGTCGATTGCCACTCGATGAAATCGGTCGGCAACGCCACCACGCCGGATGGCGAACGCCGCCGCACCGATCTGGTGATCGGCGATCTGCACGGCCGGAGTTGCGAGGCCGCCTTCACCGAGCGGGCGGTGCTGGCCTTCGCCCGGCGCGGCTATTCGGCCGCCGTCAACGACCCCTATGCCGGCGCCTACATCCTGGAACGCCACGGTCGTCCGGCGGAAGGTCGCCACGCGCTGCAGATCGAATTCAACCGGGCCCTCTACATGGACGAGCGGACCCGCGAACCGACCGCCGGTTTCGACCGTCTGCGCGCCGACGTGACGGCGGCGATCGGCGAGTTGGCCGCCTATGTGGAAGAGGCGGTCGGCGCCGGCCGTTGACGCGAAAGCCGGCGCCGGGCAGGGTCCGGCGGCCTGTGCGCGGCGTCACATTTTTCGCGGCGCAGCATGGCTAGTCTCGGCATTCGCCCCTTAGGTCGGGCGGCCCTGGAGGGCGGTGAAGCGCTGGAGCCTGATCGCATCTCACCGGAACGGTCTGATGCGTGAATCAGCCTCTAGCTTGTTGAAGTAGATCAAGAGTCACGCTTCAGATCGATTCGATCTGGAGCGTGACTCTTGATCTAGGCAAGGAATTCTGACGTGACGCGGTACCTTTGGGTTCCCCATCCGGACAGCGGCTACGACACCTTGTGCGGGCCGTTGTCGGCGAACGCCGACACCAAGGTGCTGACCCGTCCGAGGGGGCGGCAGCCGGTCGACAAGGCCAAGCTGGGCGAGGCCGACCGCTTCGCGCCGGCCGATGTGCTGACCGTGATGGGCCACGGCGTCGCCGCCGACACCGGTGCGATCGGCTGGGCCGCCGGCCAGACTTTCGGCGGCGGCGACGCGGGCCCGGGCAGTCTGACCGTCAGGAAGACCTATCGGGAACTGGCGCACATGATCGTCGGACGGCTGGGTCCCAAGGCGTATCGCTTTCCCCTGCAACTCGAGCTGTTGAACTGCTGGGGCGGCGACCGGACGCTGTTCGCCGCGTCGTTCGGCGCCAAGCTGGCGTCGGCGCTCGGCGCCGCCGGGGTCAGCGGGCGTGTCGTCGCCTATACCGGCGCGGTCGAGCCCGGCATTGGCGGCAAGCGCCGCCTGCGCGCCTTCTTCGACGCCACCCACGCCCGTCAGGTGCATACGATACCGGGGTAGGGCGCTCTTCGGCCGGGCGGCCGGATCAGCCGACGAACTGCTCCTTCAGGATACGTTCCTCGAGATTGTGCTCCGGGTCGAACAGCAGCCGCAGCTCGACGCCGCGATCCTCGCAGACCTCGACCCGGGCGACGTCGCGCACCTCGGTATAGTCGGCGACGGCGCTGACCGGCCGCTTCTTCGGCTCGCGCACGTCGAAGCGGACGGTGGCGGTATGCCGCAGCAGGGCGCCGCGCCAGCGCCTCGGCCGGAACGCGCTGATCGGGGTCAGCGCCAGCACGCCGGTGCCCAGTGGCACGATCGGACCATGGGCGGACAGGTTGTAGGCGGTGCTGCCGGCCGGGGTGGAGACCAGCACGCCGTCGCAGATCAATTCCTCCAGGCGCTCGACCCCGTCGATCGAGATCGACAGCTTGGCCGCCTGCCGCGTCTCGCGCAAAAGCGAGACCTCGTTGATTGCCAGCGCCTGTTCCTCGCGCCCGTCGACCGTCCGCACCGTCATCCGCAACGGGTGCAGCGTGACCGGCTGCGCCGCCGCCAGCCGGTCGGCCAGCCCGTCCTCGCGATACTCGTTGAGCAGGAAACCGATCGAGCCGCAATTCATCCCGAAGATCGGCACCTGCCGGCCGATGAACCGGTGCAGCGTCTCCAGCATCAGCCCGTCGCCGCCGAGCGCCACGACGATGTCGGCCTCGTCGGCCGGCACCTGGCCGTGGGCGCGCGACAGCCGTTCCAGGGCGGCCTGCGCCTCGTCGGTATCCGCCGCGACGAAGCCGATGGCTGGCTTGGTGCGGGCGGCCGCGCGGCGGGCGGCGGAGGCGTCTTGCTTGTTCATCGCGCCCGGACTGTATCAGGGCGCCGGCCGGCGATCACCTGCCGTCATGCCTGCGCGCTTGCGCCCGGGCCGCGGGTTCGTCACGCTCGCGCCGGACGACCAACCACGGAGCCCGCCGCCGATGATCCCCCGCATCGCCCTCGCCCTGACGATCCTGCTGGCCAGCGCCGCCGGCGCCGCCGACCGGCACGAGGGGTACTACTACCCCACCGTCACCGGCACCGAGACCTATACCGCCCGCGCCCGCACCCTGGCGGACAGCGACCGCACCCGGCGCATCGGCTTCATCGTCGGCGTCACCCGCCAGCAGCTTTCCCAGGATTACCCGCCGGAGGTGGCGATCTTCGCCAAGGGCGCCGAGGCGGAAAAGATGATCATCCTGGCGCTGAACCGCGACGCCATCTCCAACCTGTTCCAGGCCCGCGCCATGCTGGCGCAGATGACCGCCGTCGCCCGCTCCACCGAGGTCTTCATCCAGAACCAGGTGGAGGAGACCTA